>DASVNS010000425.1:0-8177 GCA_036383735.1 Phenylobacterium sp.
CTCAACGGCCGCACGAAGGCGGGCGTGATGCTGCGGGGCGGCTCAGGCTGGCCGGACGGCGGCCCGGACGGCGCCTTCGGCAGAGGTCCTACGCGGAACGGCGCCTGAGGCATGCGGGGCCAGGGGCTGTTGCCGGCGAAAGGGTTGTCGTCCTGTTCGGAAGCCATGGTTCCAGGATCAGCGGGACTTGGACAGCACTATGACGTTCGGCGCCAAACCCGCCGCGCCACCACCTGCGCCAGATTGTGCGGCGCCGCCAGGCATTCGCGCAGCCCCATGCCCAGCCCGTGCCGGAACGGCGCCCGCTCGCCGCCCGCGCCCGGTCGGCTCTTCACGCCCTGAAGCGCCAGGAGCAGCCGGATCCGCGGCATGTGATAGCCATCGCTGCAGGCGACCACGAACGGGTGCCCGCCAGCCGACGCCTGAGACGCCGCCGCGGCGACATTCTGGATCGTGGTGAGACTGCATTCGTCCAGGATAAGCCGACCGGACCCGATCCCCCGCTCGGCCAGCCCCCGCCCCATGATCGAAGCCTCGGACGGGGCGCCCGGCCGGCAAACGCCCCCGGAACAGAGGATCGGTGCGTCGGGATACGCCTGCGCCGCCTCGAAGCCATAGCCGATTCGCCGCAGCAGCGCCGCCGACGGGCTTCCGTCGGGCCGCACCAGGGCCCCGAAGATCACGATGAGGGGCGCGGCTTCGCTCACGCCCCAGCATGACCCACACCGCGGAAACCCCCTAGCCGTTCAACGGCGGATGGTAGTGCTCGATGAGGTCGGCGCGTTCCGCCTCACGGATGGCGCGCGTCACGTTGAGCCGGGTCAGCACGGTCGCCTCGGCATATTTGCTGCGCGCCTTCTCCAGGTCGGTGCGCCAGGTCTGGCTGGCGAGATTGTCGGTTTCGCCGGCGTAGACGACGTTCGCGCCCTCTGCCGTCAATTCCGCGATGACGTAGTTGGCGCCGGCCGGCGGCAGGAAACGGTTCTCGTCGAGCGGGCTATAGCGGTAGCGCGCGCCGGAGGCCCCTGCGAGGTCGATCTGTCGGGTCACTCTCTCCACTCCTACGCAAGCAAGTCATCAAGGCAGCTTTCCCGATGCTTACCCGCTCGACTTGGACCAAATCTTGGCCGAGCTTGGCCTTAGCGTCGGGGAGACGGTCAGGTTCGCGGGGGGAACAACCTTCGCCATATGAGCGTTCGAGCCCCGGCCACTATATCGGAAGCGCCGTTTGCGAGGGAGTACGAACCGGGATGGCTAAGGCTGGACAGCCGCGCCGACGCCCCGGACAACGCCCATATGGAGAAGCCCGCCGACTTCCAGATGCAGGCCGCGACGGATCGTCCCACGGCGATCCTCAGCGGCGACTGGACCACGAACCTGCTGAACGGCGTGGGTGACGCGCTGGCGCAGGAGCTGCGCGGTCGCCAGGCGGTGACGCTGGACCTCACCAAGGTTCGCCGCATGGACACGGCGGGAGCCCACGCCATCCTCCGCGCGGCGGGACGAAGCTTCAGCCTGGACCAGGTGACGGCCCGGCCGGAAACCCGGCGCCTGCTGGAACTTGTGGACAATGCCATGCGGGTCGAACCGGTGGTCCGCACCCAGCCCAAGGGCTTCCACGACCTGACCATCCGAATCGGGCGCGGCGTGGTCGACCTGGGGCTCGAGTTCCTCGACACCATGGGCTTCCTGGGCCACCTGCTGGTGGTGGCCGTCCGCGCGCTGGTCCACCTGGTCAGCACGCCGCACAAGGTGCGGTGGGCGCCGATTTTCACCCAGATGGAGCGGGCCGGGCTGGACGCCATCCCCATCGTGGCGATCACCACCTTCTTCATCGGCGCCGTGGTGGCGCTCCTGGGCGTGAACATGCTGCGCCAGTTCGGCGCCGAGGTGTTCGTCGTCGAATTGATCGGGGTGGCAATTATCCGCGAGTTCAACATCGTGATCACCGCGGTCCTGCTGTCCGGCCGTTCGGCCTCGGCGTTCGCGGCCGAGCTGGGCTCTATGAAGATGCAGCAGGAAATCGACGCGATGCAGGTAATGGGCGTCGACCCGTTCGAGGCCCTGGTGCTGCCGCGCTTCGTGGCGCTGCTGATCACCATCCCGCTGCTGACGTTCGTCGCCACCCTCGCCGGCCTGCTCGGCGGGCTGATGGTGACCTGGTCCACCCTGGGGTTGGGGCCGACGTTCTTCCTGCAGCGCATCACCGACAACGTCGGCATCGTTCACTTCTGGGTGGCGCTGTCCAAGGCGCCGTTCATGGCCGGCGTGGTGGCCAGCATCGGCTGCCGCCAGGGCCTGCTCGTCGGCGGCGACGTGCAGTCGCTGGGCAAGCGAGTGACGGCCGCGGTGGTGCACGCCATCTTCTCCATCATCATGCTCGATGCCGTCTTCGCGCTGATCTACATGCAGCTGGACGTATGACGGACAACCGCAACGAAAACGCCCTCTCCGACGAGGAGCTGCTGGACCAGTCCGGCCCAGCCATCGAGGTTCGCGGGTTGCGCTCGCAATTCGGCGACCATGTGGTGCACGACAATCTGGATCTCAGCGTAAGGCGCGGCGAGGTGCTGGGCGTGGTTGGCGGGTCAGGCACAGGCAAGTCGGTGCTGCTCAACACGATCATCGGGTTGCGCAATCCGGATGCGGGCTCCGTCACCGTGTTCGGCCAGGAACTGAAACGGGCGTCGCGGCGGCGCTGGAGCGCCCTGGAACGGTCGTGGGGCGTGCTGTTCCAAGGTGGCGCGCTGTTCTCCAACCTGACCGTCAGGGAAAATATCGCCGCGCCGATGTTCGAGCACACCAAGCTGTCCCGCCGCGAGGCCCACGAACTCGCGGATCTCAAGATCTCGATGGTCGGCCTTCGCCCCGAGGCGGGATCGCTGAAGCCTGCGGAGCTGTCGGGGGGGATGAAGAAGCGCGCCGGCCTGGCGCGCGCCCTGGCCCTGGACCCCGAGCTCCTCTTCCTTGACGAGCCGACCTCCGGCCTCGATCCGATCGGCGCCGCGGCCTTCGACGAGCTGATCCGCGACCTGGCGGACAGTCTGGACCTGACCGTGTTCATGATCACCCACGACCTCGACTCCCTCTACGAGATCACCGACCGCATCGCGGTGCTGGCGGACCGGCGCGTGATCGCTACGGCGCCGGCCGCCGAGCTCGAGCATTCGGATCATCCATGGATCCGCGAATATTTCCTGGGAGCCCGCGGCCGTGCGGCCCGCGAGGCCCGGGCAGGAACCAAAGGCTGATGGAAAGAAACGCCAACTACGCGCTGGTCGGGCTTTCGACCCTGATCCTGACGGTGGCGCTCATGATCTTCGTCGTCTGGCTCGCACGGGTGCGGATCAACGCCGAGTACGACCTCTACGACGTGGTCTTCCAGGGCCCGGTCCGCGGCCTGAACGAGGGTGGCGAAGTACATTTCAACGGCATCAAGGTCGGCGAAGTCACCAAGATCGCGCTGGACAAGCTCAACCCCCGCAACGTCATCGCCCGGGTGCGCGTCACCGAGGACGTGCCGATCCGGGTCGACAGCTATGCGACGCTGGAACCGCAGGGCATTACCGGCCTCAACTACATCCAGATCACCGCCGGGACGGGCACGCGACCACTGCTGAAGGCGGCCGACAAGGCGCGCTGCGAGCGCCTGGGCCTGGGGCGCGACTGCATTCCCGTGCTCCGAAGCCAGCGCAGCGCCATCGCCGACCTGCTCGAGGGCGGCGGCACGGTGCTGACCCGCACCATCGAGGCGCTAGACCGGGTGAACCGCGTCCTGTCCGACCAGAACATCAAGACCTTCTCCGCCGCCCTCTCCGACACCCAGGCCGTCACCGCGGAACTGCGCGAGCGCAAGGCGATCGTCGCCGACGCACAGGCCGCCGTGCAGCGGATCGAAGAGGCGACCACCGAGATCGCGGCCCTCTCCCGCTCGACCCGCGAGGTCGTCGACGGCGACGGCAAGCGCGCGATCAAGAACCTCGCCGACGCGGCCGAGGAAAGTCGCGCGGCCGCCAAGGACGCCCGCGCGATGATCGACCGGCTGCAGGGCCCCACCGCCGACTTCGCCACCAACGGCCTGCCGCAGGTCACGTCCGCGGTCATTCAGCTGCAGACCACGGCGGAGTCGTTGGAACGGCTGGTCAACGAGGTCCAATCCAACCCGACCGCCGCCCTCGGCAGAGGCAAGGCCGAGGAAGTGAAGGTGCCCCAGTGATGCGCTCGCCCAACCTCGTTCGCCTCGCCGTCGCCGGGGCCGCCGCCCTGGCGCTCTCGGGATGCGTGTCGCTGCTGCCCAAGACCAAGCCCGCGCACCTCTACCGCTTCGGCCAGCCGGTCAGCGCAGCCTCGGTGGACGCGCCCGTTGGGACGGTGGGCGTATTCCGCACCAACGCGAGCTTCCAGCGCGAGGCGGCCGGCGACCGCTTGCTGACCATCACCAACGGCAAGGCCGCCTATGTGGCCGACACCCGCTGGGTGGCGCCGGCCGCGGTGCTTTGGGATGAGGCGGTCGTGGCCGCATTCGACGCCGACGATGGCCACGTGCGCCTGATCGCGCGCGGCGAACCGTCCACCGCGGCCTACGTGCTTCGCCTGGATGTGCGCAATTTCGAGACCCAGTACGATCGAGGGCCAAAGGCGCCGCCGCTGGTCGTGGTGCGGGTGCGCGCCGCGATGACGGGCATCAGCGATCGCGGCCTGGTCGGCGAGAAGCTGTTCGAGAAGCGGATCCGCGCCGGCAGCAACCGGGTGTCGGCGATCGTGCCCACCTACGACCAGGCGGTCTCCGGCGTGCTGGCCGACGTCGTCGCCTGGACCAACGAAAACGCGAAGGCCAACTGAGGCGCCTCAGCTTTCCATCGCGAGGAAAGCATGAGCCGGTTCAGTCGGCCAGGCGGGCGATCCGCTTGGCGGCCGTAACGGTGTTCTGCAGAAGTACGGCCACGGTCATCAACCCGACCCCGCCGGGAACGGGCGTGACCGAGCCGGCGACCAGCAGCGCCTCCTTGTAGTGGACGTCGCCCACCAGCTTGGTCCGCCCCTCGGCGGCCTTGATCGGGTCGTCGAACGGCACGCGGTTGATGCCCACGTCGATGACGCACGCGCCGGGCTTGATCCAGTCGCCGCGGATCATGCGCGGTCGACCGACCGCGGCCACCAGGATGTCCGCCTCGCGACAGACGGCCGGCAGGTCGCGCGTCCGCGAATGGGCCATGGTCACGGTGCAGTCCGCCGCCAGCAGCAGCTGGCCGATCGGCTTTCCGACCAGCAGGGAGCGCCCCACCACCACCGCGCGCTTGCCCGCCAGGTCGCCCAAGGTCTGTCTCAGCAGGATCATGCAGCCCACGGGCGTGCAGGCCACCAGGGCGGGCAACCCGGCCACCAGCCGGCCCGCGTTGACCACGTGCAGTCCGTCCACGTCCTTTTCCGGGCTGATCGCAGCGATCACGGCCTTTTCGTCCAGCCCGCCCGGCAGCGGCAACTGGACCAGGATCCCGTGGATCAGCGGGTCGGCGTTGAGGTCGGCCACCAGACGGATCAGTTCGTCCTGCCGGGTGTCGGCCGGCAGGCGGTGCGTGACCGAGTGCATGCCGGCGGCCAGCGAATGCTCGCCCTTGGACTTCACATAGGCCTGGCTCGCCGGATCTTCCCCGACCAGCACGACGGCCAGGCCGGGTTGCAGGCCATGCTCCGCGCGCAACCGCGCCACGTCCGCCGCCACTTCGGCCCGCACGCGCTCGGCGTGGACCTTTCCGTCGATGATTTGCGCCGTCATGGCGCGCTGCTAGCCGGTCAGGCCCGCGCGCGCAATCGCAGCCATGCCGTGACGGCCCAGGCGTGGGCCTCATGCCGCAGGATCGCCAGCGCCTCGTGCGGCTCCGCCCAGACGAGGGTGTGGTCGTCCTCGATCTTCAGGCGCGGTTCGTGACCCTGGAGCCGGAGAGTAAAAAAGGTCGCCAGGTTGTCGAACGCCTCCCCGTCCGTATTGACGAAATACTGGTCCGCCGCGGTGAACACCTGGCCCACGGAGACCTTCAGCCCGGTCTCCTCGCCGTACTCGCGCACCACCGCCTGTTCCGGCGTCTCTCCCGGGTCGATGGCCCCGCCGGGCAGGTCGTGCCAGGCCGGATACCCGGGCTTCTCGACGCGCACGAGGGCGATCTTCCCCGCTTGCTCGAGGATGCCGAAGGCCGCCGGCCGATCGCGGTACTCGCGTCCCGCCTCCCGTTCACCGAACTGAGGGGCCGCCATCAGTCGACCCCGTAGAGCGCGGGATAGGGATCGACCTTGCCGGCAAGCACATCCTGGACAGCGATCGGCCGCCAGCCGACCTTGGCGTTCAGGCTCGCCCGCCACGCCTCGACGACCACGTCGCGCAACTCCGACGATCCCGCAGCGATGCGGTCGGCGGCGAACGCCGTCCCACGCGGGTCGCCGGGCCCGAGGCCGCCCGCCTTCTCCAGCTCGTAGAACGGGATCACCTGCCGGCCCGTGGCGCTGAGATAGGCGGCGACGCGCTGTTCGATGGGGCAGTCGCAGAGCCTGAGCGGCGCGACCCTGGCCGCCACCGCCGCCGGCCGCACCGTCGCCGCGACGAGGTCGCTCTCGAATGGCCCGTGCAGCCGCGCCCGCGAATAGCCGTTGGGGTTCGGCCCGTCGCCCCAGCCGTTGTAGTGGCTGCTCACATGCAGCGGCTGGCTGCCGTCGCCGACGAAGTGGGAGAGTTCGCCGATATTCTTCAGGACCAGGGCCTCGCGGCGGGTCCGGTCGGCAGCGAACCAGGCGCGATGGCTCTTCCAGGCCGGATTCGCCTCCGCAGCCTTCAGTACGCGCCAGTAGGCGAAGTCGGCGGTCAGTTGCTGATAGCGATCGATGATGGAATACGGCAGGTAGCCGACCTTCCACTGATCGAGCCCGGCCGCGCGAAGCTGGGTCTCGAAGTCGGCGCGCGTGGCGGCCAGCGGCAGCATCGGCGGCCCGCCCAGCAGCCTTCCGTCGTCATCCAGATCTATGAAGTGAGCCGCGTCCCGATCCTGGTCGTGCAGCTTGCCCGCGCCCTTGGAACGGTCGGGTTCGCGCGACAGCTCGCCCACGTCGCTCACCGCCTGGCGGGTGCGCAGGAACGCCGGCGTCTCGGCCGGCAGGGCGCGCATGGCCGCCTCGCCCAGCATCCGGTGGCCGGAGTTGCCCCAGGCCCATAGCGAGCTGGGCATGGCGGCAAGCACAGCGGCCATCGCCGCGGCGGTAACGCGTCTCATGTCGCGGTTTTCCTTCTGGCCCATGCCGATGGCAAGCACGCTCAGTCGATGCCGAGCGCCTCTTCGACCCGCGCCACCCAGGAGCGCACCGCCGGATAGGCATCAAGGCTCAAGCCGCCCTCGTGGGCCACCCGCGTGTAGGCCACCAGCGCCACGTCGGCCAGCGACGGTGTCCCGGCGACGAGGAACGGCGAATCGGCCAAGCCGAGCTCCAGGCGACGCAATGCGGCGCCGCTGCGTTCGATCAGGCGCGGCTCGAGGTCGGCCACCGCCTTGCCGAGGTAGCGGACCTGGAAGCGGGCCACGGCGACGTAAGGCTCGTGGCTGTATTGCTCCCAGAACATCCATTCCAGCATCCTTGCCCGGTCGTAGGCGTCGGTCGGGATCAGTCGGGAACCGTCCGCGAGATGCAGGATGATGGCGTTCGACTGAGCCAGGGCGCGGCCGTCGTCCAGCACGACAAGGGGGACCTGCCCCGCCGGATTCATCGCCAGGAAGGCCGGCGTTTGCGACTCACCCTGCAGGATGTCGGTCTCGATCCACTCGTAGTTCAGGCCCAGGAAATCGGCCGTCCACTTCACTTTCAGGCAGTTTCCCGAGATGCTGTCCCCATAGATTTTCATCCCTAAAACTCCTTGCCGCGAGGCGCGCCGTGTGGCGAATGACAAGCTGAATCAAGAAAAATAGCCGCGTTCCAGCCATCAGAAAAACTCAAGGCGTGCGGCCATTCGTCCGTCTGGGGTTGCCCCCGGACACCTTAGCCTTTAGGAATACCGGCACCAGTTCAACGACGAAGGAGGACGCCGTCCATGCGACGCCGCCTCGCCGCCCTGGCAGCGCTCTCCGCCATCGGTATCGCCCCTCACGCGCAGGCCGCCACCAGCGATCCGCTGGGCGACCTCGTGACCTCGATCGTCT
>DASVNS010000426.1:0-6170 GCA_036383735.1 Phenylobacterium sp.
CTTGAGCATATCGTAAGACGCCGCCCCGAGGGTCTCGGCGCGATCGGGAGCGGTCTGGCGCAGCCAGGCGGCCACCTCCTGAATGGCCTTGCCGCCGCGCCGAAGTTCTTCGGCGTAGGGCGCGAGTTCCGCAGACTGGTCGGCTGAAGCGGCGATGGTTTCGAGCTCGCCCAGGAAGGCTGCGACCGGGCGCCCGCCCGCCGCCGGCAGCTTGCGCGCCACCAGGTCGAAGGCCTGGATGCCGTTGGAGCCCTCATAGAGCTGGAAGATGCGGGCGTCGCGAACGAACTGTTCGACGCCATTCTCGCGAATGTAGCCGTGGCCGCCGTAGACCTGGACCGCTGCGTTCGCACCCTCGAAGCCGCGATCACTGAAGTACGCCTTGATCACCGGCGTCAGCAGCTGGCCGAGGCCCGAGGCCCGTTCCCGTTGCTCCGCCGAAGCTCCCGCCTGCTCCTCGTGCAGGAGCTCGGCCACCCAAAGCGCCGCGGCCCGGGCGCCCTCGACGAAGGCCCGCTGCTCCAGGAGCATGCGGCGGACGTCGGGATGGACGATAATCGGGTCGGCGGAGCCCTCCGTGCGGTCGGCGGGCGACGCCGCGCGACCCGAACGCCGATCCTGCGCATAGAGAGCGCTGTTCTGGTAAGCCACCTCGGCTGCGGCCACCGCGCCCAGGCCCGTTCCCAGGCGGGCGTGGTTCATCATGTGGAACATCCCGCTCATGGCGGCGGATTTGGATCCCGGGGCGGCGTCCGCCTTGGTCGTGCCCAGCCGATAGCCGACCGCCTCGTCGAAGTTGAGCACGCAGGTCGCGCTGCCCTTCAGCCCCATCTTCTTCTCGAGCCCGCCGACGCTGACGCCGTTCGCAACGCCGGTCTTACCGGTCTCCGGGTCGATGATGACCTTCGGAACCATGAAGAGGTTCACCGTGGCGAGATCGTCGGAATAGTGGCCGTTCTCGTCCGGCAGCTTGGCCAGGACCAGATGGATGATGTTCTCGGTCAGGTCGTGGTCGCCGCCCGAGATGAAGATCTTCGTGCCCGTGATCCGATACGACCCGTCCGGCTGGGGGACCGCGCGGGTCTTCATCACCCGCAGGTCCGTGCCGCAATGCGGCTCGGTCAGGCACATGGTGCCGCACCACTCCCCGCTGACCATCCGCGGCACGATATGCTCCAACATCCAGTCCGCCCCGGTGAGCGTCAGGCTGGAACAGGCGCCGTTGGTCAGGCCCGGATAGTGCGACAGCGAGGCGTTGCTGGACGACGCCATCTCCCCGACCGCCTGCGAAATGACTCCCGGCAGGCCGGCGCCGCCGAAGCGTTCCGGTGAGCTGAGGCGGTTCCATCCCGCTTCGCAATAACCGCGATAGGCCTCGGCGAAACCCGTCGGGGTGCGCACGACGCCGTTTTCGAGCCGGCAACCTTCTTCGTCGCCGACCTGGTTCAGCGGCTGCCACACACCCGTGAGGAACGCCCCCGCCCCTTCCAGGATCTGCCGGGTCAGGTCGGGCTCCAGATCGGCAAAACCCGCGATGTCCTCGCGCTCATGAACGCGGAGAACCTCGTGCAGCAGGAACATGTAGTCGTCGGTCGGGGGCGAATAGGTCGGCATGGAAAAGTCCTGATGAATCCAAAGCAAGGCGATGGATCGTGGCCGCCCGCGGACGGGCCACGATCCATCCCGGAGGCGCCGCGCGGCGCCTCGGGTCAGCGCCCGGTGAAGACCGCGGAGCGGCGCTCCACGAACGACTGGATGCCTTCCTTCGCGTCTTCACTGTCGAGCACGCGCCCGCGGATCTCCGGAATGACGGCGATCGCGGCCTGCTCGCCGGCCTCGATGAACTTGCGGCCGGCCTCCTTGGTCACCTGGATGCCGAGCGGCGCGTTCTTGACGATGAGCTCCGCCAGTTCCATGGCGCGGGTGACCTGCTCACCCACCGGCACCACTTCCTGAACCATGCCGATGCGGTACGCCTCGGCCGCGTTGAACTCGTCGCAAAGGAACAGGTGGTACATGGCGTTGCCCCAGCCCGCGCGCGTGATGTAGCGGAAGTGCGCGCCGCCCAACGGGGCGATCCCACGCTTCGACTCCAGCTGGCACATCCGCACGTCTTCGGCCGCGACGACGATGTCGCCGCCGAGCGCGATCTCGATGCCGATCGTGAAGCAGATGCCCTGTATCGCCGTGACGATCGGCTTGCGGCACTGGTTGTCCAGCCCGAAGGGGTCGATGTTCCCCGCCGGACGGTCCATCTTCACGGCCGTCGGACCGAAGAACTTCGGCATGTCGAGACCCGCCGTGAAGTGTTTCCCCTCCGAGCAGAGGACGCCGACCCAGAGGTCCTCGTCGCGGTCCAGCACGGTGAACGCGTCCGACAGCTCCTCCATCATCTCGGGGCTGAACGCGTTCATCTTG
Source organism: Phenylobacterium sp. (assembly GCA_036383735.1). Taxonomy (GTDB): domain Bacteria; phylum Pseudomonadota; class Alphaproteobacteria; order Caulobacterales; family Caulobacteraceae; genus Phenylobacterium. Next base: position 2,419 of record DASVNS010000426.1, read on the forward strand.
GCGGCATTGTCGATCACGATCTTGAGGATGTGACCGTGGCGCTCCTGACGGACGCGCCCGACTTGCACAGCTGCTTCACTCATCGAACTTCTCCTGGGATTTTATGGGGTGTGGCTTACGGCCGCCAGGCGGCGAACGTGCCGCCCTCGCTGGCGAGCCTGGCGAGCAGCGGGGACGGCTGGAGGGTGGGGTCGCCATCGACGGCGGCATAGTGCGCGAGGCGCTCGGCGACGACCTTCAGGCCCACCTGGTCGGCGTAGAACATCGGCCCGCCGCGGAACACCGGCCAGCCGTAGCCGTAGAGCCAGACCACATCGATGTCGCTGGCCCGCGCGGCGATGCCTTCTTCGAGCAGGCGCGCGCCTTCGTTGATCATCGGATAGGTCAGGCGTTCCAGGATCTCCTGGTCCTGGGCGCTGCGGGTCTCCAGCCCGAGCCGGTCCATGGTCTGGCGGATCAGGGTCTCCACCTCGGGATCGACGAGCGGGGCCCGCGAGCCGGCCTCGTAGCGATAGAAGCCCTTGCCGGTCTTCTGGCCGAACCGGCCGGCCTCGGCCAGCGCGTCCTCGATCGGGGCGCTGATGCCGTGGTCCTGGCGCGAGCGGTAGCCGACGTCCAGCCCGGCCAGGTCGCCCATGGCGAAGTGGCCCATCGGCATGCCGAACCCGGTCAGCACCCCGTCCATCTGCTGCGGCGGCACGCCCTGGTACAAGAGCTTGCTGGCCTGGTTGCCGCGGATCCCCAGCATGCGGTTGCCCACGAAGCCGAAGCACACCCCGACCACCACCGGCGCCTTGGCCGCCTTGCGCGCCGCCGCCACCGCGGTGGCCAGCGCGTCCGGCGCGGTCTTGGCGCCGCGCACGATCTCGCACAGCTTCATCACGTTGGCCGGGCTGAAGAAGTGCATGCCGACCACGTCCTGCGGCCGCGAGGTGGCCGAGGCGATCTCGTCGATGTCCAGGTACGAGGTGTTGCTCGCCAGCACCGCGCCGGGCTTGGCCACCGCGTCCAGCTGGCCGAACACGTCCTTCTTGATGGCCATGGTCTCGAACACCGCCTCGATGATCAGGTCCGCGTCGCCGACCTTGTCGAGACCGACCGCGCCCTGGATCAAGCCCACCCGCTTCTCGACCTCTGCGGCCGACAGGCCGCCGCGCGCCGCGCTGGCCTCGTAGTTCTTGCGGATCACGCCCAGGCCCCGGGCCAGCGGCTCCTCGCTGAGCTCGATCAGCGTCACCGGCACGCCGCCGTTGGCGAACGACATGGCGATCCCGCCGCCCATGGTCCCGGCCCCGATCACCGCCACCCGGTTCAGCGGCCGCGGACGCGTCCCCTCCGGGATGCCGGCGATCTTCGCCGCTTCGCGCTCGGCGAAGAACACGTGCCGCTGCGCCTTCGACTGGTCGCCGTTCATCAGCTTGAGGAAAGTTTCCTGCTCGCGGGCGATGGCCTCATCGAACGGCAGGTCCAGCGACCAGCCCACCGCCTCGACGCAGGCGCGCGGCGCATCCAGGCCACGGTTGCGCGAGGTGGCGGCCGTGGCGGCCTCCGTGAAGATCGATCGATCGGCACGCGCCGCGGCCAGCTTGCTGTCGTCGTCGCGAAGGCGGCGGAGCGGGCGGCCCTCGGCCAGGATCTTGCGCGCAAAGGCTTCGGCGCCGGCCACCGGATCGGTGACGACCTCCTCGATCAGGCCGACTTCGAGGGCCTGCTTGCCGGAGAGCGGCGCGCCGCCCGCGATCATCTTCACGGCCAGGGCCGGTCCCACGGCGCGCGGCAGACGCTGCGTACCGCCGGCGCCTGGCAGCAGGCCCAGCGTCACTTCCGGAAGGCCGAGCTTGGCATCTGCGACGGCGACGCGGAAATGACAGGCCAGGGCGACTTCCAGCCCACCGCCGAGCGCCACGCCGTGGATCCCCGCCACCACCGGCTTGCGGCTGGCGTCCAGGGCGTCGATCACGACGTCGAGTTCCGGCGCCTGCGAGGGCTTGCCGAACTCGCGGATGTCAGCGCCGCTGATGAAGGTCCGTCCCTCGCCGACCAGCACGATGGCCCGCACCGCATCGTCGGCCGCGAGCCGAGCCAGCGCGTCCACGAGCCCGGCTCGCACCGCATGCCCCAGGGCGTTCACCGGGGGTCCGTCGATCCGGACGATGGCGACGTCGTCACGTAGTTCGGTCTTGATCACATCGCTCAAGGCGGATCTCCATAGTAAGAAGGCAAAGGTCGTAAGCTTCAGTGGTAGGGGCGGAAACAGGCCCTGATCTCATCCACGAACAGTTCGGGTTGTTCCCAGGCGGCGAAGTGGCCGCCACTCTCGACTTCGTTCCAATAGACAAGGTTGGAAAAGGCGCTCTCGGCCCACGCCCGCGGAACGCGGAAGATCTCCCGCGGGAATACGCTGAAGCCGGTCGGGATGTCGATATCCACAAGCGTGAAGTCCTTGCGGAAGCTCTCCCAATACAGCCGCGCCGATGAACCACCCGAGTTGGTCAGCCAATAGAGGCTGATGTCGTCGAGCATCTCATCGTGAGATGCGATATCGGCCCACCCGCCCAGGCTCGGGTCCGGATCGTCCGTGGGCGTGACGAACTTGTCGTACATCCAGGCCGCCTGCGCGACGGGCGAATCGCTCAGCGCGTAGGCCAGGGTCTGCGGACGGGTCCGGTGCAGCTCCGCATAGGCGGACATCTTGGCGTGATAGTAGCTGAGTTGGGACAGCGCGCGGCGCTCGACCTCCGACGACTCGTCGACCACGGGCGGTGGAAACGGAGGCAGGAAGTTGAGGTGGATGGCGCGCAGCCCGGGCGGGCGCTGCTCGGCCAGGCGCATGGTCACGCCGGCCCCGAGGTCGCCGCCCTGGGCCACATAGCCCGAACCGTACCCCAGCCGATCCATGAGGACGGCCCATGCGCGCGCCGTGCGGGTGACGGTCCAGCCGGACTCGGCCGGCTTGTCCGAGAACCCAAAGCCCGGCAGCGCCGGCGCCACCACGTGGAAGGCGTCCGACGCCTTGCCGCCGTGCGCGACGGGATCGGTCAGCGGCCCGATCACCTTGGCGAACTCCAGCACCGAGCCTGGCCACCCATGGGTCATGAGCAGCGGCGTCGCGCCGGCGTGCGGTGAGCGCACGTGCAGGAAGTGGATGCCCAGCCCGTCCAGCACCGTGCGGTGCGGGCCGAACGCGTTCAGCCGCGCTTCGCAGCGACGCCAGTCATAGCGATCGCGCCAATGATCCACCAGCGCGCGCAGCCGGTGCAACGGCACGCCCTGGGTTTGCCCGGGCACGGTTTCCCGTTCGGGCCAGCGGACCTGCTGGAGTCGCCGGCGCAGGTCGTCGAGGTCGCCCTGCGGCACCTCGATCGGCCAGGCCTCGATGGCGTCGGCGGACATCAGGCCGTCGGCTCAGCCGCCGCCGCGCGGTAACGCTCCGGCGGGATCGCGTTCTGGCTCACCGCTCTGGCGAGCGTGCGCCGGGCGTCGTCGAAGGTCGTCCAGACCTGCAGGTCGTGCAGCGTCGGCCAGCAAACGAGTTCGCCTTGGTCGAGGGAACTGAAGGCAATGTCCACCAGGGTGTCGACGTCCATGACGATCTCGTCGGGGAACGGCATCGGCACGTCGCCGAAGAACTCCGTGCGCACCGGCCCGGGCATGATCACCTGAACCTTCACGTTCGTCTTCGAGAACTCGATCTGCAGCGAGCGGCTGAAGTTGAAGACATAGGCCTTGGAGCCGCTATAGGCGGCGGACGC
>DASVNS010000427.1:0-6282 GCA_036383735.1 Phenylobacterium sp.
AGAGCGGTCCGCGCCTGTCCGACACCCGCCGCAGCCTGTTCCTGCGCGGCGCGCGCGGTCTGGGCGCGTTGCGGCGAGACCCAGCCTTGCTGGGCCAGCGCGCCGTAGCGGTTCAGCTCGCTGTCGGCCAGCTTGGCCCCGGCGTGGGCGCTGTCCACGGCCGCGGCGCGTTCGGAGATCATGGCCTGTTCGAGCCTGGCCTTGTCGTCGACGGCGGCGACAGCGGCTTCCAGGGCCTTCGCCTGTGCATCCGCCTCCGCCAGCCGCGCCTTCAGCGTCGCCGGATCGATGCGGACCAGGACCTGGCCGGGGCGAACCGCCTGGTTGTCGTCCACCAGCACTTCGGCCACATAGCCGTCGACCAGCGGCGCGACCGTCACCTTGTCCGCGCCGACGAACGCGTTGTCGGTCGTCTCGAACTTCTGCCTGTCCGCCCACCAGAGCCCGCCGCCGACCGCGACGGCGACCGTGGCGAAGCCGCCAGCTGCGATGGGGACGATGTGTCCCTTCAGCTTACCCATCATCGACGAACGCCCTTGGAACAAAAAATGGACCGTAGAGTCCATTGCGAGATGCCAGATATGTCTCCCTAAGGTTAGGGGCAAGTGAACTTTGGACGCCTGCGTCCATTCTTTGCGTGTTCGACGTGCGGTCGCTGGACGCAGGCGGGGGTTTTGTGGCCTATCCGCACCATGAGCGCGGAGGCGGACGTCATCATCGCGGGCGCGGGCATCGCCGGCGCGACCCTGGCCTTGTCGCTGGCCCAGGGGGGGCTTCGGCCGGTCCTCATCGACCCCGTGGTCTTCGACGCGCAGCTGGAGCCGACGTTCGACGGGCGGGCCTCGGCCATCGCCTATGCGGCGTTCCGCCAGTGGCGGGCGCTCGGCCTGGGCCACGCGCTGGAGCCGCACGCCCAGCGGATCGAGCAGATCCTGGTCACCGACGCGACGACGCCCGGCGCCGCGTCCGGCGGGCCGGCGCCATTTTTCCTGCGCTTCGACTCCGGCGAAATCGCCGATCGTTCCGACGGCGAGCCGCTGGGCTACCTCGTGGAGAACCGCCACATCCGGACGGCCCTGGCCGCGGCGGTGCGCGCGGCGGGGATCGAGGTGCTGGCCCCGGCCCGGGTCGCCAGCGCGACGTTTGGTCCGCGCGCCGCCCAGGTGACCCTCGCGGATGGGCGCGTGCTGAGCGCGCCTGTGGCGGTGGGAGCCGAGGGCCGTGGCTCGGTGATCCGCACCGCGGCCGGGATCGGGGTCATCGGCTGGGACTATCCGCAGACCGGCGTCGTGGCGACGGTGAGGCTGGAGCGCCCGCACCAGGGCGTGGCGCACGAATACTTCCTGCCGGGCGGACCGTTCGCGATTCTGCCGCTGACCGACAACCGCGCCAGCCTCGTCTGGACCGAGAGCTCGGCGCGCGGCGCGGCGCTGAAGTCGGCTCGGCCCGAGGTCTTCCAGGCGCATCTCGAGCGACGGTTCGGCGAGTTCCTGGGGGGCATTTCGGTGGAAGGACCGATCTTCACCTACCCTCTGAGCCTGCAACTCGCCGAGCGCCTGGCCGCCCCGCGCGCGGCGCTGCTGGGCGACGCCGCCCACGGGGTTCACCCCATCGCCGGCCAGGGGCTGAACCTCGGCCTCAAGGGGGCGGCGGCGTTGGCGGAGGTGCTGGTCGACGCCTCCCGGCTGGGCGAAGACATCGGGTCGGAGGTGGTGCTGGAGCGCTATGCCGCCTGGCGCAGGTTCGACACCGTGACGCTCTCCGTCGGCATGGACGCCTTCGTGCGACTGTTCTCCAACGACAACCCGCTGCTGCGGCTCGTGCGCGGCGTTGGCATGGCGGCGGTGAACCGGATCGCGCCCGCGCGGCGGTTCTTCATGCACGAGGCCGGCGGCGCGGTCGGCGACCTGCCCCGGCTGCTGCGGGGCGAGGCGCTGTAGCAAATCCCCGGCGGCGGCTATTCCCCTTCGCCGAGGGCGCGGGCTTCCTCGGGCAGCATGATCGGCACGCCGTCGCGGATCGGATAGGCCAGCCGCGCGCCACGGCTGACCAGCTCGCCCTTGGCGCGGTCATACTCCAGCGGCCCGCGCGTGACCGGGCAGACCAGGATTTCCAGCAGGCGGGGATCGACGTCGAGGCCGGGTGCGGGATCGCTCATGGCCTTCCTCTACTGCAGCTGACGAGGCTCGTCATCCGGATCGGACGCGTCGATCTCGAGCAAGGTGGTCAGCACCTCGAACCGGCCGGCCAGGTCGGGCGCCTCGAGGAACGCCTGCTTCTCGGCGGGCTCAAAGGGCAGCCCCATGCAGAGGCTGTTGACGAGCGACTCCAGGGGCGCCGCGCTCGCGGTCTCCCAATCGATGTCGAGCTCGCGCCGGTTGAGGTAGCGCTTGAGGGCGGCGGCGAAGCGCGTGCGCGCCGCCTCGCTGGCTTCGGCGTCCTCATCGCCCAGGTCGTCACCGAAACGCTCGTAGCTGGCGCGCACCTGGCGGTAGGGCAGGCGGAGGTCCAGCTCCTCGCCGGCGTCGAACCGACAGATGCCGGTGAGCGTGATCAGGTAGCGGCCGTCGGAGGTCTCGGCGTAGCTGGTGATGCGGCCCAGGCATCCCACTTCCGACAGCAGCGGTCGCGACCGGCTGCCGCCGCGGGTCTGGATCATCCCGATCACCCGATCGCCCGCCATGGCGTCGTCGACCATGTTGAGGTAGCGCGGCTCGAAGATCTGCAGCGGCAGCTCGCCGCCGGGCAGCAGGATCGCGCCGTCCAGCGGGAACACCGGGATCAGCTGCGGCAGGTCGGAAAGGTGGCGATACGGAGCCATCGCGCCTCAACTGAACAGGATGGCCGACAGTTTCCGGCGGCCCTGCTTGGCGACCTCGGATATGGGCCCGGCGGCCTCGAAGATGGTCAGGAGCTGCTTGCGCGACGCTTGCTCGTTCCATTCGCGGTCGCGGCGGATGCTCTCGATGAGCTGGTCCACCGCCTCATCCATCCGGCCCGTCGCCGCCAGGGCCTTGGCGTATTCCAGCCGGGCCTCATGGTCGTCGGGGTCGGCGAGGATGCGGGCCTCGAACTCCGCGGTCTCGGAGGGGGCCTCGGCGGCGAGCGCCAGGGCGGCGCGCACGGCGTCGATGTCGGCGTGCTTGGCGTCCGGCGGGGCCATCTCCAGCACCTGGGCGGCGTGTTCCAGGTCGCCGGACTGCTGATAGAGGCGCGCCAGGCCGCCGATCGCCTTCACATTGCCGGGGTCCATCTGCAGCGCCTGGGCATAGGCCTGGGCCGCGCCGCCGGTGTCGCCCAGCTCGAGCGACTCCTTGGCCATCTCCAGCACCTCGTCGACCGGAGAGCCGCCACCCTTCTTGGCGAGGCGATCGACGAAGGCCTTCACCTGGCTGTCGGGCACCGCGCCCATGAAGGCGTCCACCGGACGGCCATCCACAAAGGCGAACACCGCCGGGATCGACTGCACCCGCAGCTGGCCGGCGTAGGCGGGGTTCTTGTCGATATCGACCTTCACCAGCTTCACCGCACCCTTGGCGGCGGTGACGGCCTTTTCGATCGCCGGGCCCAATTGCTTGCAGGGCCCACACCATTCCGCCCAGAAATCGACGATCACGGGCGTGGTTTTCGACGCCTCGACCACGTCCGCCATGAAGCTGGCGTCGGTGGTGTTCTTGATCAGCTCGGCGGCGCTCGGCGCGCCTTGGGTTTCCCCGATGAGGGTCATGCCCGAAGTCCCCTGTCGCTTGGTGTCTAACGTTTTCGCCCGCAAGATGGTCGCAACGGCCGCCCGGCGCTAGTCGAGGCGCATCATCGCGGTGAAATCCACGACCGTGGGTCGGATGTCGAGGGCTGCGAGGAACTTGCGGAACCCTTCGGCGTCGAGGGTCGTGGTCGCGGTGTTGGTCAAGGGGTGGAAGTTGACGTGGTCGGCCTCGGCGAGGGTGCGGTCCAGGACAAAGCGCACGCGCCGGGCCCGGTCGTTGATCAGTCCGAAGGCGGTGACCGATCCCGGCGTCACCCCCAGCGTCTCGGCCATCAGGTCGGCTGCGCCGAACGAGAGCCGGCCGGAGCCGATGACGTGGTGCAGGCGCTTCAGGTCGATCCGGGCGCGGCCTTCGGCCGAGATGAGCCAGAGCTGCCCCCGGGCGTCCTTGAGAAACAGGTTCTTGGTATGGGCGCCTGGAATACGCGCCTTGATGTCCTCACCTTCGTCCACAGTGAAGACCGCGGGATGCTCATGGGTCACCGACGGGATCCCATGATCGGCCAGGAAGGCCAGAAGCGCATTGCGTGGGTTCATGCGCCCCGCCATAACCGCCCCGCCTTGTGCGGCGAATCGTCCGGCAGGCGCCGCGGCGCTTGACACGAAATGACTGAATAAGTGGCGGTTCTTCCCAACATACGCCTGTAGGGTGAATCGAGTCGTGGCGAGCGGCACATTAGGATAATGTTAAGGCTGAAGTTCGCCCCGGGCATCTCGCGGGGGCCATATGCTGGGGAAGATACATGAAGATTCGCACTATTGCCGCGGCTTCCGCGGCGCTGGCTCTCGCCGGTCTTGCGTCGAGCGCTTCGGCGCTCACCATCGCCGCGACCGAAAACTGGAACCTCAATGGGGCCCTGCTGTTCGGTCAGACCTATATCCAGGATTACGACAACCCGCTGGCGGCCAACTTCGCCTATGTGGGCGACAACCCGTACAGCCCGGTGCAAAACACCTACGTTCGTTCGGGCCCGGCCCTGCTGGCGAATGAATCCGCGCCGCCGCCGACCTCGCCGGACAATGGCGCCACCATCGGCCGCGACCCCACCCGCTATCAGACCGTGGAAACCGGCGGCTTGGCTTCGATCGAAGCCCTGCACAACACCTACCTGAATTCGTTCAGCTTCTACATGGGCTCGCCCGACACGTATAACCACATCAAGTTCCGGGTGTTCTCGAACAACGCCCTGCTGACCACCCTGACCGGCACCGATATCTGGGACGGCAGCCAGGGTGAAGCCGACGGCGACCAAGACTGGGGCAAGCGCGTCTATTACGACTTCGAAGGCGCGAAGGTCACCAAGATCGAGTTCACCTCGACCGGCAACTCCTTCGAGTTCGACGGCCTGGCTGCCGCGGTGGCCGTGCCGGAACCCTCGACCTGGGCCCTGATGATCATGGGCTTCGGCGGCGCCGGCGCGATGATCCGTCGTCGCAAGGCGATCATGGCCTAGCCTATTCGCAGGGCCTCCGGGCTCCGCCGATCCAGGACAGCCCCGGCTACGAAAGTGGCCGGGGCTTTTCCTTGTCTGGAAGATCGCTCCGCCACTGGACGGGACGTCGAGCCGACCCTTAAGGGTCGTCGTCAGCAGCGCGAGTGAGGGCCTATGGAACTGGAGTGCTTCCCCACCACCGAGCGCCCCCCCGAGATCGTCCCAGGGCGGCCGCAGCGGGCCTGGATGGACACCTTCACCGCCCGGCACCCCTATCGCTGCCTGCCGCTCAACATGGCCAACTCTTCGGGCTGGGAGATCCTCTGCCCCGTCGCCTTCACCGCGGAGTGGAACGGCGGGCTGATGCAGTCCGACCTGACCCTGAAGCCGGACTATCCGAACCCCGACTTCCACCGGCTGGCGACCAGCCACTTCAGCCACGGCGTGCTGACGCTGCACCCCGGCTACCTGTTCCGCACCCCGCCCGGCTGGTCGACGGTGGCCCAGGGTCCGCCCAACCACATCAAGGACGGCATCCAGCCGCTGGCAGGCGTCGTCGAGACCGACTGGCTGCCCTTCCCCTTCACGATGAACTGGATGTTCACCCGTCCGGGCCGGGTGCGCTTCGAAAAGGGCGAGCCCTTCTGCTTCATCACCCTGCTGCAGGATAAGACGCTGCACGACATCCAGCCGGTCATCCGGCGCATGGATTCCGATCCGGAGCTGCGCCACCAGTACGACGTCTGGGAAAAGCACCGCAGCGAGTTCAACCAGCGGATCTTCCGGGGTGATCCAGAGGCCACCAAGGAGGCCTGGCAGCGCTACTATTTCAAGGGCGAATACCCCGAGGAGGTGAAGGCCGACGCCCCCGAAGGCCACGTCAACAAGCGCCGCCTGAAGGCCCCGAAATTCCGCTGAGGATTTGCGGGTCCGGCCGCTTGCAATGCGAAAGGTCGTCTGCCATAAGGCCGCCTCTCGCAATTGGGGCTGACAGCGCCCCTACGGAGCGCGGGCGTAGCTCAGTGGTAGAGCACAACCTTGCCAAGGTTGGGGTCGAGAGTTCGAATCTCTTCGCCCGCTCCA
>DASVNS010000428.1:0-2631 GCA_036383735.1 Phenylobacterium sp.
GGCCACCGGTGGCCCCGACGGCTTCATAGTTCTTGGACAGGATCGGTCGGTCCGAAGACCTTCCGTCCACGCCGTTCCCCTCGCAGGGATCGACGAAGCGCGGGCGTTTACACGAGAAGGCCCGCCGGTTCAACCCGCCGCCAGCCAGGCCTCCAGGACCGCGGCCTTGGCCAGGTCCTTCGGCCGACCGAACAGCCGCAGGATGCGCAGCTGCTCCGGGGCGGTGGGGATCGGGCCATCGTCGCCGGCCACGACCAGCGGCTCACCACGGGCGTGAAGCCCTCCCATCACCTCGACCGGTCCCCAGGGCGTCTCGTAGCGGGCGAAGTCCCGGGACCGGAACGGCCCATCGGGCGCCTTGCCCTCGCCCGGCGCAAGCCAGCCCGCCCATGCCTGACGCAGGCGCCCCGCGCCCTCGACCCCGGTGACGATGTCCAGGTCGGCGGCGTCATCCAGCGGCGCGCCGAGCAGGATCAGCGCCCCGCTGCCGATCAAGCTCCAGGGCGTCGCGAACCGGTCGAGGTCCGGCGAGACGCGCTCCAGGAGCAGTTCGAGCTCAGCAGGCGACATTCAGGAACGGCTCGGCGTATCGCGTGACCATCACGAAGCCCGCCAGATGGCCGTCCACGCGGATCAGGAACGGCTCGGAGCCAGGCTCCGACCAATAGGCCGCCAGGGGCGGATAGGGCGGGAACAGCCCGTCGTCCCCGAGCTCGACACGTCGCTCGGTCCAGAAGTCGGCGAAATCGTGCACGTAGAACTGGAAGAGGTTCTCGACGGTGGCGCGCTGGTCGGCAGCGCTCTCGAGTTCGACCTTCACGGCTCAGGCCGCCGTGATGTCGGTCTGGGAGAAGTCGTCGCCCTTGAAGAGCAGCGCCGTTCCGTGAACCCGGGCGCAGGCGTAGGCGAAGCAGTCCCCCAGATTGAGCCGCGCGGGATGGCGCCCCTTGCCGAAGCGGTCGAAGGCGTCGAGGGCGCGGGCCAACTCGGGTTCGCCGATGGCGACGATCTTCACGTTTGACACGGCGAGGTACGCGTCCACGGCGCGCCTGGCGCTCCCTATATCCCCGCGCCCCACCCGCGCCACGGCCAGCACCGCTTCGAAGATTGCAACCGGAGACGTTATTGGCGCCGCGGCCCCGGCGATCTGTGCATCGTAGACTTCGGCGTCGTCCTCCGCGAGCAACACCGCGCACAGCGCGGAAGCGTCCAGAAACATCAATCGTCGCCCTGACCCGACAGGTCGTCAAAGAACGCCTTGTCAGCTTTCAAGCCCGACCGGCCCTGTGCGGCGATCTGAGCCTGAATCTCGCGAACCTTCACCAGCCGATCGTCCTGCGACACTCGCGCCAGTTCCGCGCCCACGGCCTGTTTCACCGCCTCTGTCAGGCCAATGCCCTTTCTGCGGGCCAGCGCACGCACCAGGGTGTCCGTTTCGCCATCTCGGATATGGAACGCCATGGCCTGGAGTATACACCGGCTAGACGGTTTCGGCTATCCGTCTAGCCTGCCAGAATCGAAAAAGGCGCGGTGGTCACCCACCGCGCCTTCGATCGCTTGGCATTCGCTCGGCTCAGGCGCCGACCGAACCTTGGTCCACCTTGAAGCCCGGACCCATCGTCGACGACAGGCTGATCTTCTTGATGTAGGCGCCCTTGGCGCCCGACGGCTTGGCCTTGTTCAGGGCGTCGATCATCGCCTTCACGTTGATCTGCAGGGCTTCCTCGGTGAACGAGGCCTTGCCGATGCCGGCGTGGATGATGCCGGTCTTCTCGGTGCGGAACTCGATCGAGCCGCCCTTGGCGTCCTTGACGGCCTGGGCCACGTTCGGGGTCACGGTGCCGACCCGCGGGTTCGGCATCAGGCCGCGCGGGCCCAGCACCTTACCCAGACGGCCGACGAGGGCCATCATGTCCGGCGTGGCGATCACGCGGTCGAAGTCCATGAAGCCGCCTTGGATGCGCTCCACCAGGTCTTCCGCACCGACGATGTCGGCGCCGGCCGCGGTGGCTTCGGCCGCCTTGGCGTCCTTGGCGATGACCGCGACGCGGACGTCACGGCCGGTGCCCGACGGTAGGGCGACGACTCCGCGGACCTGTTGGTCGGCGTGACGGGGATCGACGCCCAGGTTGACGGCGATCTCGATGCTTTCGTCGAACTTGGCGTTGGCGTTGGCCTTCACCAGCTTCACGGCGTCGACCATGGTGTGGGTGGCGGTGGTGTCGCCGGTCCAGGTCTTGGTGCGCTTGGCTTGCTTTGCCATGGTCTTAGGCCTCCACGATCTGCAGGCCCATCGAGCGCGCGGAGCCCTCGATGATCTTGGCGGCTTGCTCGAGATCGTTTGCGTTCAGGTCCTTCATCTTCTTTTCGGCGATCTCACGCAGCTGGCTGCGGGTGATCGAGCCGGCGCTGTCGCGGCCGGGCAGCTTGGAGCCCGACTTCAGGCCGACCGCCTGCTTGATGAAGTAGGACGCCGGGGGCGTCTTGGTGACGAAGGTGAACGACTTGTCCTGATAGACCGTGATCACGGTCGGCAGGGGCGTGCCCTTCTGTTCCTTCTCGGTACGGGCGTTGAACTCCTTGCAGAAGCCCATGATGTTGACGCCGCGCTGACCCAGCGCCGGCCCGATG
>DASVNS010000429.1:0-1621 GCA_036383735.1 Phenylobacterium sp.
CGGTCGAAGCGTTCGGCGGCGCGATGCGGGCTCGAGAAGCGTTCGGCTTCGTCGAGGTCCCGCTCGTCCAGCAGCGACAGGCTGACGGTCTCGGCGCGAAGCAGCGCGTCGTGCGCTCCGGCCGCCTTGCGGATGCAGAACAGCACCCGGGGCGGCTGGGTCGAGAGGCCGGTGAGCGAACTGACCAGCAGCCCGCGCGGCTGGCCGTCGGCCCAGCAGGCGACGATGGCCACGCCCGAGGCGAGCTTGGCCAGCCCGTTGCGGAAGCCGACCTCGTCCGCGAGCTGAGGGGCCCAATCCAGCGAGGGATCGCTATGTGCGAAGGTTCCGTCGGCCATGTCGCCAGCCCTCAGCCGACGGCGCGGGCGAGCTGCGTGTCGCGCTGGGCGACCAGCTCGCGCACCAGCGGGATCAGGTCCGCGCCGTAGGCGACCGCGTCGTCGATCGGGTCGAAGCCGCGGATGAGGAAGGTGCTGACGCCCAGGTCGTAGTAGTCGAGCAGCGACTCCGCGACCTGTTCGGGCGTGCCCACCAGCCCGGTGGAGTTGCCCGCCGCGCCGGTGACGGCGGCGACGCCGGTCCACAGCCGCTTGTCGAGGCGTGTGCCTTGCGCCGCCGCTTGGAGCAGGCGCTGCGAGCCGGCGTTCGGCGGGGCGTGGTCGCTGGTCTTCAGGCCCGACTGCGCGCGCAAGGCGATCGTTTGCGCCACGATGTCGTCGGCCCGCGCCCAGGCCGCCTCCTCGGTGCTGGCGAGCACCGGGCGCAGCGACAGCGAGAACCGGACCTGGCGGCCATGGCGCGCCGCGGCGGCGCGAACCCGGGAAATGGTCTCGCGCACCTGGGCCTGCGTCTCGCCCCACAGCGCGTAGATGTCGGCGTGCTTGCCGGCCACCGGGATCGCTTCGTCGGAAGACCCGCCGAAGTACACCGGGATATGCGGCTTCTGCAGCGGCTTCACCGCGCCGAAACCCTGCACCACGTCATAGTATTTGCCCTTGTAATCGAAGGGCGTTTCGCTGGTCCATTCCTGCCGGAGGATGTCGAGGTACTCATCGGTGCGAGCGTAGCGCTCGGCCTTGGTCAGATGGTCGCCGTCTTTCTTCAGCTCTTCGTCCGAGCCGCCGGTGATGATGTGCACTGCGACCCGGCCGCCGGTGAACTGGTCCAGCGTCGCCAGCTGGCGCGCCGCCACGGTGGGCGCCGTGAAGCCTGGGCGGTGGGCGATCATGAAGCCCAGCCGCTCGGTCACGCTGGCGGCATGGGCCACGACGAGCTGGCTCTCCGGCGAGGTCGAACCGAACGCCACGAGCGCCCGGTCGAAGCCGCCGGCGTCGTGGGCCCGCGCCGACCGCTCCACGTAGCCGACGTCCAGGACGGGGCCCTTGTTGGGATGGATCTCCGAGGCCCCGTTCGCCCCGATGAGACCGATGAATTCGACTGGCATGCGCTTGCTCCAGGAGTGTGTCGCGGCTGAATGTCTATAATATAAGTAGGAATTAGGAACGAGGAACGAATTGTTCTCATGCGGACTATCAGCGCCGCTGATGGGTCAGGCGGCGGCGAGGGTGCGGAGCGAGGTTTCGTGCGCCAGGGCGCGCAGCACCGAGGGCCGCTCGCGCAG
>DASVNS010000430.1:0-2608 GCA_036383735.1 Phenylobacterium sp.
CCACCCGCGCCATCGCCGCATCCGGCCTGCCGACCACGCTGGAGGAGGTCGCCGGCCATCCGTTCGACGCCGACCGCCTGCTCGCCCACATGGGCCAGGACAAGAAGGCCGAGGGCGGGCGGTTGACGTTCATCCTGGCGCACGCGCTGGGCGACGCCTTCGTGGCCCGGGACGTGGACGGCGCGGCGGTGCGCGACTTCCTGGTCGCCGAGGGTGCGCGCTCGTGATCATCGCCCTTTTCGCCGCCCTGGCCCCGTCGCTGGTGGTGCTGCTGACGCTTTCGGCGCTGCTCTCGGCGGCCGAGACCTCGATGACCGCGGCGAGCCGTGGCCGGTTGCATCAGCTGGAGCGCGACGGCGACAGGGCGGCACGGCGGATCAACCGTCTGCTGGGCAACCAGGAGACGATGATCGGGGCCATCCTGCTGGCCAACAACGTCATCAACATCGGCGCCTCGGCGCTGACGACCAGCGTGCTGTCCGTGGTCTTCCCCGGGCCGCTGGGCGCGCTGATCGCCACGGTGATCATGACGGTGCTGGTGGTGATCTTCTCCGAGATCCTGCCCAAGACCCTGGCCATCGCCCGGGCCGACGACGTGGCGCGCACCCTGTCGATCCCGACCTATTGGGTGGTGCGGATCTTCGGCCCGCTGGCCGACGGCGCGCAGTGGGTGGTGCGGCTGACCCTGCGCCCGTTCGGGATCCGGCTGGACGCCGGCGCCGACGTGCTGGCCGCGCATGAGGAGATCCGCGGGGCGGTGGAATACCACCACTCCGAAGGGCTGGTGGAGACCCGCGACCGCTACATGCTGGGCGGGGTGCTGGACCTGGCCGAGATGGACGTCTCCGAGGTCATGGTCCATCGCCGCTCGATGGAGACCGTCGACGGCGACCTCACCGCTCGCGAGATCGTCGCCGAGACCCTCGCCAGCCAGCACAGCCGGGTCCCGATCTACCGGAACGACCCCGAAAACGTGGTGGGCGTCCTGCACGCCAAGGACCTGCTGCGGGCGATCGCCGACGCGGACGGCCGGATCGACGCGCTGGACGTGGGCGCGATCCTGCGCGAGCCGTGGTTCATCCCCGAGACCACCTCGCTCAAGGACCAGCTGGCGGCCTTCCTCAAGCGGCAGAACCACTTCGCCCTGGTGGTGGACGAATACGGCGCCCTGCAGGGGCTGGTGACGCTGGAGGACATCCTCGAGGAGATCGTCGGCGAGATCGAGGACGAGCACGACGTGGTCGCCGCGGGGATCAAGCCGTCCGAAGGCGGCGTCGTGGTCGAAGGCTCGGTGACGATCCGCGACCTGAACCGCGCCATGGACTGGGACTTGCCGGACGACCAGGCGGTGACCGTCGCCGGCCTGGTGATCCACGAGGCCCAGGCGATCCCCGAGGTCGGGCAGACCTACACCTTCCACCGCCACCGCTTCCGCGTGGAGGCCCGCAAGGGCGCCCGGATCACCTCGCTGAAGATCGATCCGTTGCCGCCGCAGGACGACGACGACCGATAGCGGCGGGCCTCAGCCTTCCCGGTAGTACGGCTCGACGGGACCTTGCAGCTTCATGGTCAGCGGGTTGCCGTGGCGGTCCTTGGAGGCGCCCACCGACAGCCGGACCCAGCCCTCGCTGACGCAGTATTCCTCGACGTTGGTCTTGTCCTGGCCCTTGAAACGCACGCCCACGTTCCGCTGCAGGATCTCGGCGTCGTAGTAGGGGCTGCTGGGATCCACCGACAGGCGGTCGGGCAGGGCCGGAAGGGTGTCTTCGCTCATGTCCGGCGAGTTCGCACAGGTGGCGCGCGGGTTCAAGATGGTGGTTCGGCGCCCCACCGGGCGCAACGGCGGGTGGACGGATTGCCAACCCCCGGCCGAGCCTGTTCAACAGACCCCATGAAAGTCGCCACCGCCACGCTCGCAGCCCTGCTTGCCGCCGCCCCCGCCCTGGCCGAGACACTGCCGCCGCAACGCGTCTTCGAGAGCCCCGACATCTCGGGTCCGCGCGCCCGCGGCGTGAAGCTGTCGCCCGACGGCCGGTCGGTGACCTACATCAAGACCCGCGCCGACGACCTCACCGTGACCGACCTCTGGATCGCCGACGTGGCCGGCGGCGCGCCCCGCCTGCTGCTCGACGGCAAGCAACTGGCGCCCACGCCGCGCGAGCTCTCCGAGGCCGAGAAGGCGCGGCGGGAGCGGGCAGGCGTCGCCACCCGCGGCGTCGTGGACTACGACTGGGACAGTCAGGGCAAGTTGATCCTGGCGCCGGTCGAAGGCGACGTCTGGCTCTACGACGTCGCGGCCAAACGCGCCCGCCAGCTCACCAGGACGGCCGGCGACGAGATCGACGCGAAGATCTCGCCGCGGGGCGGCTACGTCTCGTATGTCCGCGACGACAACCTCTATGTCGTCCCCACCGCCGGCGGCGCGGAGCGCGCGCTGACCGAGGGCGGGAGCGAGCTGAAGAGCTGGGCCACCGCCGAGTTCATCGCCCAAGAGGAGATGGACCGCGACACCGGCTACTGGTGGAGCCCCGACGACAAGGCTGTCGCCCTGGCCTTCGTCGACCAGACCGGCGTCGACATCGTCGAGCGCCCGGAGGTCAACGCCACC
>DASVNS010000431.1:0-4963 GCA_036383735.1 Phenylobacterium sp.
CCGCGATCAACGGCCCGGCCATCCAGACCGGCCTGTCGCTGGCGCTATCCTGCGACTTCCGGATCGGTTCGACAAAGGCGCGGCTGGGCAGCGCCACCCTGCGCTTCGCGCTCTTGCCCGACGAGGGCGGCCACTTCCTCCTGGTGCAGCAACTCGGCCTGCCTCGGGCGCTGGACTTCGTGCTGCGCAAGCGCATCGTCGGCGCCCAGGAGGCGCTGGATCTCGGCCTCCTGAACCAAGTGGTCGAGCCTGACGCCCTGCTTCCGGCGGCCTTGGCGCTCGCCGCCGAACTGGCGGAGGGCCCACAGGTGGCCATGCGCATGCTCAAGCGCTCGCTCTACAACGCCGCGGAGTCGAGCTTCGCCTTGGCGCTGGACGATATCGCCGTGCGCACCGCGGTGACGGACCACCATGCGGACGCTCGCGAAGGGATCGACTCGTTCCAGGAGACGCGGCCGCCGAAGTTCAACGCCTGGCTGGACGCCGGCCCGTCCGAGGGAGCTGAGCCAGATGAGCTACAGCGACCTCCTCTACCGGGTGGAGGACGGCGTCGCCGTCGTCACCCTGAACCGCCCCGATCGGCTGAACGCCTACCGGGCGGAGATGGATCGGGACCTGCGCGCGGCGATGCGGGCGGCCGCCGAGGACGAGGCGGTGCGGGTCATCGTGCTCACCGGCGCCGGGCGGGCCTTCTGCGCCGGCGCCGACATGAATCTCCTGCAGGCGCCTGTCGACCCCGCGGCGTCCCGCGCCGCCCGGCCCGCGCCCTTCGACGACAGCGCCCGCGACGACTTCAAGTGGCAGTTTTCCTATTTCCCCGCCGTGCCGAAGCCGATCCTGGCGGCGGTCAACGGGGTGTGCGCGGGGCTGGGGATGGTGTTCGCGCTCTACTCTGACCTGCGGCTTGCCTCCGACGCGGCAATGTTCACCACGGCGTTCTCCCGCCGCGGGCTGATCGCCGAGCACGGCATCTCCTGGCTGCTGCCGCGGACCGTCGGGATGGCGCACGCCGCCGACCTGTTGTTCTCCGCCCGCAAGGTCCCTGCGACGGAGGCCCTATCGATGGGCCTGGTCAACCGGGTGATCGCGCACGACGCGTTCGAGGCCGAGGTGATGGCCTATGCGCGGATGCTGGCGAGCGAGGTCTCGCCACGCTCGCTGCGGGAGATGAAGCGCGAACTCTGGAACGCCCAGTTCCAGGGCCTCGGCGAGGCGATCGAGGCCGCCAACGCCGACATGCGCCGCAGCTTCCTCACCGCCGACTACAAGGAGGGCGTGGCCCACTTCGTCGAAAAGCGCGCCCCGGCCTTCACCGGCCGCTGACGACAAGTCGGGCGCTGCCGGGCGGGACGGAAGTCGCTCAAGCCACGGCGGCTTGGCCTCGCGGACCGGGCGTGCCAGCGTGCGGGCGGAGGAAACATAAAATCATGAAACCACTGGCCGTTCAGCCCGCCGCCTTGGCGCGAGATCCCATTGTCACCGCCCGGACGTACGGCTTCGTCGCCTTCCTGATGGTGTTGAACGTCCTGAACATCCTGGACCGCCAGCTGCTCCCCACCTTCGCCAACGAGATCAAGGCCGACCTCAGGCTGACCAACGGCCAGTTCGGCCTGTTGTCGGGGATCATGTTCACCCTCCTCTACGGCCTGCTCAGCCCGTTCATGGGCCTCATCGCCGACACCGTGCACCGGCCGCGTTTCGCGGCGATGGGCGTCGGGCTCTGGAGTTTGCTCACCGCCGCGTCGGGCGCGGCGCAGGGTTTTGTCTCGCTGGCCTTTCCGCGGGTGTTCATCGGCGTGGGCGAGGCGACGCTGACGCCCACGGCGCTCTCCATGGTGGCCGAGCGCTTCCCCGCGCGGCGGTTCGGCTTCGCGTCGGGCGCCTACTACGCCGGCGTCCCGCTGGGCGCGGGGTTGGCCTACCTGGTCGCCGCGACCCTCGGCGTCGCCATCGGCTGGCGGAACTGCTTCTTCCTGATCGGCGCCACCGGGGTCGTCCTGGCGCTGGTCCTGGCGGTTCAGCCAGACCCGCGGGCGCGGGCGGCGGCCAGCCCAACCGGCGGCGCCGGCGGCGTCTTGCGCGGCATGCTGCGGCTGATCCCCGAGCTGTTCGCGGCGATGAAGCGCTCCCCGGCCCTGCCGCTGACCATGCTGGGCGGGGTCGGCGTCCACTTCGCAGTCGGCGCCGCGCAGTTCGACGCGCTGTGGTGGAAGGAGGAGCTCCATCTCGATATCGGACCGCTCTTCCTGAAGGTCGCCCTGATGTACGCGACCGTCGGCGTCGCCGGGAACATCCTGGGCGGCCTCGCGTCGGATTGGTGGCTCAGGGTGACGGGCCAGGGGCGGCCGATGTTCGTGGTGCTCGTCCTGCTCGTGCTGATGCCGCTGGGGTTCCTGTATCGCCTCACGGACCATGCCGGCTGGATGTTCTGGATCGGCGTCGGCGGCGGCATCTTCCAGCTGGCGGCGATGTACGGCGCGGCCTACGCCACCATCCAGGAGCTCGCGCCCACACGGATCCGCGCGACGGCGGTCGCTATCTTCATCATGGCCGTCAATGTGATCGGCCTCGGCGTGTCGGTCACGGTGGGCGGGTTCATGGTCGACGCCTTCGCCGCCGCCGGGAGCGCCAAGCCGATCACAGAGATGATGCTGGTCCTACAGGTGGCCGCCGCAGTGCTTGCCATCCCCTGCTTCCTGCTGGCGGCGCTGCGCTTCCGCAAGGACCGCCAGGCGTTGGCGGACTACGAGGCGACGAGAGGATAGCCGCGACGCCGCCCTCGACCACGCGCGCCAGACGAGCCGTCCGCGACCGTCACACGCCGGCGGCCTCGATATCCATGGCGGGGCTACGCCCGGCCGCGGCGGCGATGGTCGCTGGGGGTCTCGCCGATGTGCTGGCGGAAGGCCCGGGTGAAGTGGCTCTGGCTCTTGAAGCCCAGGAACTCGGCGATGTGGGCCAGCGGCAGGTCCGAGTGGCTCAGCATGTGGCGGCTGCGGTCCAGCCGGGTCTTGAGGACGTACTGGTGGGGCGTGGAGCCCGTCGCCTTCTTGAACACCCGGGAGAAGTGCGAGGGGGTCAGGCCCGCGATGGCGGCCATCTCCTCAAGGGTATGGTCGCCCTCGGGCTGGTCGCGGATCAGCGCCATCAGGTGGTGCAGCCGGTGGGCGGACGAGAAGCTGTTCGGGATCGCCGTGGCGGTCGGGCCGGGGCTGCGGGCGACGTGCGCCGTCAGGGCGTTGACCAGCGTCCCCACATAGACGTCGCGCTCGGCGCTGGCGGGCGCGTAGAGCTCGGACAGGACCTGGCGGGTGAGGGCGACGCCCAACGGGTCGGCGAAGGCGAACCGCAAGCGGCGGAACCGGTCGGCCTCCGACTCTGCGCCTGCGACGGTCGGCGCAAGGCTGAGCGTGACCACATCCAACTCGCCGTCGACCAGCCACTTCGACGGCAGGCCCAGCGGCAGGATCGTGGCATAGCCCGGCGTCGAGCTGGTCTCGCTCCAGCCGTCGCGGTCCCAGACCTTGACCTTCGGCTTGCCGCCGATGTGCACCACGAAGGTGGGCGCCGGCAGGGCGGGCAACGCGTAGCTGCCGACAAACTGGCGCCAGCGGCACAATTTCCAACCGTCGTGCGCCGACCCCAACTCGACGTCGGGTGACAAGCCGAGCGCGTCGCTGATGATCGCCTCGTTGGTCCAGGTCTGCGCGCCTGCCACGGCCGCCTCCATCGCTACGGGACCAAGTTTACGTCCAGGTTCTTCAGCCCGTTGATAAAATTCGACCTGAACCGGCGCGGCGGCGCGACGACCTCGAAGCGGGCGACCCGCTCGGCGAGCAGGCGGAAGGCGACGCGCAGCTGCATCTCGGCCAGCCGCGAACCCACGCAGACGTGCTGGCCATAGCCGAAACCGACGTGACGGACGCCCCGGCGGGTCACGTCGAAGCGATCGGCGTCGGGATAGACCGCCTCGTCCCGGTTCCCGGAACTGTACCAGAGCACCACCTTGTCGCCCTTGCGCACCTCCTGGTCGCCGATCCGCGCGGCGCAGACGGCCGTGCGGCGCATGTGCATCACCGGCGTGGCGAAGCGCACCATCTCGGCCGACGCCACCTTCAACAGGTCCGGGTCGGCGCGGATCAGGTCCCATTGGTCGGGGAAGTCGGAGAACGCGTGCATCGTATGGCTGAGCGAGTTTCGCGTCGTCTCGTTGCCGCCCACCAGCACCAGGATCAGGTTGGCCACGAAGTCGCCGAACCGGGCCGGCTCGCCGTCGACCTCGGCGGAGGCCAGCAGCGTCGCGATGTCCTGTCCGGGCCGGACCCGGCGGTCTTCGAAGAGCGCCCGGGCGAAGGCGAAGAACTCGCCCAGCGTCTGCCGCATCGCCTCGGGCGACCGGCGGAATTCCGGGTCGTCCTCGCCGACGAAGGCGTTGGTCCAGTGGTAGAGCTCGACCCAGCGCTCGGACGGCACGCCCAGCAGCTCGGCCAGGGTCAGCAGCGGCAGCGGCGCCGACAGCAGCGGCACGATGTCGACCGCTTCGCCCAGCGGGATCTTGTCGATCAGCTCGGCGGCCCGCTGCTGGATCCGCGCCTCGATGTCGCCCAGGCGGTTGGGCGACAGGGCCGGCATGACGACGTTGCGGTACTGGGTGTGCAGCGGCGGATCGGTGGAGATGAACGGCACGCCGATGGCCGCGTCGCCCGCCCCGGTCAGTCCCACCTCGTTCTCGTTGAAGATCCGGTGCCCGCCGTTGGCGTAGGCCGAGGAGAAGACCTCGGGCTGGCGTGAGACCTCGAGGATGTCGGCGTGCCGCGTGACCGCCCAGAAGCCCGCGCCGTCGGCTTCCGGGTTCCAATAGACCGGCGCCCTTCGCCGCAGCTCCGCGAACAGGTCATGGGGCACGCGGTCCCGGTAGAGATCGGGATCCTTGAGGTCGATGGCGATGGCGGCCTGGGTCATG
>DASVNS010000432.1:0-4328 GCA_036383735.1 Phenylobacterium sp.
GGGCGGCGGCGGCGGGGCCGGCGGCGGATGGTCGCGTTGGTCGCGTTCGCGCTCGCGCTTGAGGCGGGCATGCAGCGCCAGGCTCTGGCGCATGGAGCGCGAGATCCGCTGATAGGCGCGGGCCAGGTCGGCGACCTCGGCGGGGTCCTCGGTGGAGACAGCGCAGGCGTGCACGTGCCGGGCCAGCGACAGGTCGAGCCCGGCCAGCTCGGCGAGCATGGCTTCGGCGGGATCGATGTCGGCGGGGTCCGCGGTCATGGCAGGCAATGGAACATGCCGATGCGTCAGAGGCGGACGTAGTGCGTAGGCCGGGCGGCGCCCCCCCCTGCGTCATCCCGGTTTTCGCCGCAGGCGAAAGACCGGGACCCACAGGCGCCGACGCCCGCCGCACGATCACCGCGCCCCGCTGCGCCCTCGTCCCCTCGGAGCCGGTGGGTCCCGGTCTTCGCGTTCCGCGAAACCGGGATGACACCCGTTGTGTGACGAAGCAGGCGCGGGGAAGGGCAGGCGCACCGGCCCCCTCAAGCCGTCGCCGATGTCCGCTCCTGGCCAGCGAGCGAACGGGAAGAATCGACCCCATTGCGGACCTTCGGATGGTCGTGCTTTTTCCTTCCAACCTAGATGCTTGGCGGCTCGGGGGGCGGCGCCGACGGGGCTGGGGGGACGACGAGTTCCACCGGCGGGGCCGCCGGAGCGCCCGGGGGGATCGCCAGGACCGGGACCCGCTTCAGCGCCGTGGTCATGAAGGCGCGCCACATCTCGGCCGGGGCGGTGGCGCCGCTGATCCGGCCCATCGGCCGGGCGTCGTCGCGCCCCATCCAGCTGCAGGCCGCCAAGCCGCCGGTATAGACGCAGAACCAGGCGTCCTTGTAGTCCGAGGTGGTGCCGGTCTTCCCCGCCAGGTCGTAGCCCGGAACCAGCGCGCGGCCGCCGGTGCCCGACCGCAGCACCGTCCGCAGCATCCGGTTGAGGTCGCTCAGCGCGGGGTTGGCTATGGTCGGGACGGGCGGCGATGGCCGCTTCTGGTAGATCACCGTCCCGCCCTGGCGGATCCGCTCGATGCCATAGGGCTGGACCCGACCGCCGCCGTTCGCGAACGCCGCATAGGCCTGGGTCATCTCCAGGGGGGAGACCAGGGTGGTTCCGAGCGCCATGGCCGGGTCGAGGTTGATCGGCGAGCCGATCCCGATCCGCCGCGCGGTCGCGGCGACCTGTGGCCGCCCCACCTCGTCCGCCAGCCGGGCCGCCACGGTGTTCACCGACCTGGCCAGCGCGGTCTCCAGCGTGATCGGCCCCAGGTAGCTGCCCACCTCGTAGTTGCTGGGGGTCCAGCCATCGATGGTCACGGGCTCGTCGATCACCGGCGTGTCGGGCGTGCGTCCCTGCTCCAGCGCGGTCAGGTAGACGAACGGCTTCCACGCCGAGCCCGCCTGGCGGCGCGCGCTGACGGCCCGATTGTAGGGTGCGCTGGCATGGTCCGTGCCGCCCACCAGCGCCCGCACCCGGCCGACGCCGTCGAGGGCGACGATCGCCGCCTGGTCGGCGCCCTGGGTTTGGTAGCGCGCCGTGACGTTGCGCGCCGCGTCGCCAGCGGCCGTCTCCATGCCCTGGTCGAGGGTGGTCTCGACCACCAGGTCGCGGGTAAGCTTGGGAACCATCCGGCGGACGTCGGCGTCGATCCAGTCCACGAAATATTGCGACGGTCCGGTCGGTGGGAGCTTCCAGACCTTCGGCTTCTGAGCCGCGGCCTTGTCGCGCTGCGCCCGGGCGATCGCCCCGGTCTCGACCATGGCGGCCAGCACCAGGTCCGCACGCTCCAGGCACCGCTCGGGCTGCTCGACGGGATTGTAGCCGGTCGGCGACTTCAGCACCCCGGCCAGCATGGCGGCCTCCTTCAACGACAGCTTCGCCGCCGGCTTGTTGAAATAGCGCTGCGAAGCGGCCTCCAGCCCATAGGCGCCCGAGCCGAAATAGACCCGGCTGAGGTAGAGCCCGAGGATCTGCTTCTTGGTGTAGGTCCGCTCCAATTCGACGGCATAGACCAGCTCGGTGGCCTTGCGCTCCAACGTCCGTTCCTGGCTGAGGAACAGGTTGCGGGCCAGTTGCTGGGTGATCGTCGAGGCGCCCTGGGTCGCCCGCCCCTCGCTCAGGCCCGCGACGACCGCGCGCGCGATGCCACGCGGATCGAAGCCGTTGTGTTCATAGAACCGGCGGTCCTCGATGGAGACGAAGGCGGCGGGCACATAGGCGGGCAGGCTGGCGATCTCCACGGGCGGCGCGAACCGCCCGCCCCGCACGCCGATGACAGCGCCGTTCCGATCGAGGTAGGTCACCTGGGGCGCTCGCTGGATCGCCGGCATGCGTGGCAGTTCCGGAGCCTGCGCGAACTGCAGGGAGGACGCGGCGAGGAGGAGGGACAGCAAAGCTTAGGCGGCTCCGGGTGGCAGACGTTCTCAAGCCCGCCGTTGCGGCCGTTGTGTGTCCCGGTCCGCCGCTGTGGCCAAGATAATTCGCGGTCGTGCGCCGCAAGCGGGCGGCCTCTGCACACGCTCTCCGCCGTCCGTCGGAGCTCGATGAAGCTCTGGAAGCCGCCGGCCCCGCGCACGGCGACCGCCGTCCGATAGTGCGAAACACAATCTTCCGGCGCCGGTTCCTTGCTGGCGGCGGGCGCGCGCGTCAGGTTGGGCCCTGGGATTCGGGGACGGAAGGGGAGAGCACGTGGCTGAAGCGATCCGACGTCGCCGGCGGGTGAAGATCGTGGCCACCATCGGGCCGGCGTCCTCCAGCCTCGAGCGGCTCGAGGAATTGTTCCGCACCGGCGCGGACGTGTTCCGCCTGAATTTCAGCCATGGGGTCCAGGAGGATCACGCCGAGGTGGTCGAACGGATCCGCAAGGTCGAGAAGCGGACCGGGCGGCCGATCGGCATCCTGGCCGACTTACAGGGCCCGAAGCTGCGGGTGGGCCGCTTTACCGGCGGCGCCGTGATGCTGCAATGGGGCCGCACGCTTCGGCTCGACCTGCAAGAGCGACCGGGCGACGGCCAGCGCGTGCAGCTGCCTCACCCGGAGATCATGGCCGCGGCCGGCGTCGGGTCGGTCCTGCTGCTGGACGACGGGCGCGTGCGGCTCGAAGTCACCCGCCAGACGCCGGAGTTCCTGGACACCCGGGTCGTGGTGGGCGGGCGGCTATCGGACCACAAAGGGGTCAATCTGCCGGGCCTGACGTTGCCGATCCCCGCGCTGACCAAGAAGGACCGGTCCGACCTGGCCTTCGCCCTGGATCACGGCTGCGACTGGATCGGGCTGTCGTTCGTCCAGCGCCCCGAGGACGTGGCCGAGGCCCGCGAACTGATCGGGGATCGCGCCTTCATCCTCTCCAAGATCGAAAAACCCGGCGCGCTCCAATCCATCGACGAAGTGCTGCGCCTATCGGACGCCATCATGGTGGCCCGCGGCGACCTGGGCGTCGAGCTTCCCGCCGAGGACGTGCCGCTGATCCAGAAGCGCCTGATCCGCGCGGCCCATCGGTTCGGCCGGCCCGTCGTCGTGGCGACCCAGATGATGGAAAGCATGATCGAGAACCCGACGCCGACCCGCGCTGAAGCCTCCGACGTGGCGACGGCGGTGTTCGACGGCGCCGACGCGGTGATGCTGTCGGCCGAAAGCGCCACGGGCAAATTCCCGGTCGAGACGGTCCGGATGATGGACCGCATCATCGCCCGGACGGAAGACGACGAAGACCTCAAGGCGGCCCGCGCCGCCATGCGGCCGCCCCCCGAGAAGTCCGCCGCCGACGCGATCTGCGCCGCGGCGCGACAGGTGGCGGAGACGATCGACGCCAAGGCGGTCACCGCCTTTTCACTGTCCGGGCGCACGGCCATGCGGCTCGCCCGCGAGCGGCCCGACGTGCCGATCCTGGGCCTGACGCCCAGTCTGGAGACCGCGCGCCGGCTCGCGCTCGTGTGGGGCGTGCATGCGCTGATGTCCGAGACGGCGCACACCATGACCGAGACGGTGTCCCAGGCCGCGGCGCTCGCGCTGAAGAGCGGGTTTGCGAAGCGCCGTGAGGAGATCGTGGTGATCGCCGGCGTGCCGTTCGGCCGCTCCGGCGGCACCAATTCGCTCCGCGTCGCCCAGGTCACCTGACCTGCCGACTTGCCCGCTTGCCCGCGCGCCGAAGACATCCGGATTTCAGACAACAAAAAAAGCCCCGCGTCGCCGCAGGGCCTTTTCGATGTGTTTGGGTGCGGGAACGCGCGTCACCCACACACATACCTTGACCGCTCCCTTCCGGCAGGTCGCCTGATCGCGCACGGCGTGCGCACTAT
>DASVNS010000433.1:0-9260 GCA_036383735.1 Phenylobacterium sp.
GGGCGGCGGCGGCGGGGCCGGCGGCGGATGGTCGCGTTGGTCGCGTTCGCGCTCGCGCTTGAGGCGGGCATGCAGCGCCAGGCTCTGGCGCATGGAGCGCGAGATCCGCTGATAGGCGCGGGCCAGGTCGGCGACCTCGGCCGGGTCCTCGGTCGAGACAGCGCAGGCGTGAATGTGGCGAGCCAGCGACAGGTCGAGCCCGGCCAGCTCGGCGAGCATGGCTTCGGCGGGATCGATGTCGGCGGGGTCCGCGGTCATGGCAGGCAATGGAACATGCCGCTGCGTCAGAGGCGGACGTAGCGTGTAGGCGGGGCGGCGCCTTTTCTGCACGGAGCGTCTGCTCTCGCGCCTTACGGCCATGGCTGTTTTCAACCCCGTTGTGGACCTTCTCTGCCTCAGAGGTGCGGCCTAATGTTGTTCGCTAGCCAGGACGGACTCAATGCGCGGAATTATCGCTACCTTGATCGTGACTTTGTGCGCCCTTCCCCTAGCGAGTTGTCAGAGAGGCATGGAAATCGATGTCGTCGGGTCGCTCGCTAAGCTCGATTTTCTGTTCTCCAGGTTTCGAAACGGCCCGATCCCTGGAAAACAGCCCGCTGTTGACCGTCTCGAAGTGGTGCAGGTTTCGGGCGGAGAGGGCCAGGTCGTCTGGTCGATCAGTCGTGACCCCACCTGCGTGCCTACACCGAAGCTAGCCTATGGCGGCGTTCCGACCGGGTGGAAGGAACAGGTTCAGGCAGAGGCGCTAAAGCCCGAAGTGACATACGTCCTGACAGCTTCAGGATGCGGATTCTACGGCGGGCGCACCTTCAAAATACTGAGGGGAAAGATCGTCTCGAAGGTAGGCAACGGCGACATGCCAGTCCGCGAAGTCCAGGCAATGGAATAGGTCGCCTTCCCACCACTTGCAGTCGGCAAGCAGGTCCGCTCAGCTTATAGTCAGCGAACGTCCGCTGTCCGGCGCCCACGTAATCGGCGCTTTCGACCGAGGCCGTGTGAAAACTCATTTCGGCCCCAAAAATCGTCCATTGAGCGGACTGAAATTGCCGTTTTCGAGCCCTGTCGCGCACTGAGCGCGGTCGGGATGCAGACAGGTTCTTCGCCTGAAGACCTCGCAAGACGTTTTCACACAGCCTCGACCCTTAGCGGACCTGCCGTCTGGTCCTGCAGCACCGCCCGCAAGAACTCGTTCCCAATGTCTCAGGAGTTGCGCGGTGGGACTAGGCGCCGCTCCAGCGTCTCCGTAGTGGTCTCGGTTTCCAGGCGGCCATCCGGGTGCCCGATTTCGAGCTTGGTCACCGTCGTTCGGCGCCGCACGTCCCCGGCGGGGGACGTCTCGAACGTGACGGAGATCGTTCCGGAGACGGTGTCCCTTGCCCGCTCCCGAAGCGCTTCCTCAAGGGTCAGCGACTTCCTCATGAGCTGGGCGACGCCGACGTCGGTTTCCGCCCGAGCTCGACGCACGGCATCAGGATCGACAGCCATGTCGGCAACGAGCGTCGGCCCCGACGAACCTCCCGTCAGGCGAGCGGGTCCCCGTGCATTGGGATCCCGGTACGACGCGCCCTCGCGAACCTCGAACGACGTCAGCTCGAACCTGTGGATCATCCCAGTTACCGACTCTGGGTCACAGTCGATGCGGAAGGCGTTCCATGTGAAGATCAGTTGGCCGCAGTTAGCGCGCGTCATCCCGCCACTCTTTAGCCAGCCATCGATACGTGCCTCCAGCTCCGCGTGATTGAGCAACCGCATCGGGCCAAGGGCGGGCTTGAAGACGTGCGCGGGAAAATGCCACTCGCTTGCGCGCTGCTGCGCAGTCGCTTCCTTCGGAAAATCGTACTCCAGCACTAGACCGTCGGCGCGTGGTTCAACCACGCGTTCGATCAGCGTGTCCTGGTCGTGTGAACTCGCCGTGCCTCCACGGTTGTCGCGCTGCGCCATGTCCCGAGTGAGAGTGAGTTCGTAGGTGTCACCGCGCTTGGGCTCGGCGCGGGACGGTTGCGCGCCGACACCATCGACCGGAGCAAGCAGCACCGCGACCGTGGCCAGGAAACTCAGCCATTTCATGCGTCCAAACTGCCCACCCGTGGCCACGCTGGCAATGCCCCACGCATCCCTGCGATCTTGGCTCCATTCCCAACGTCGGTTTTCCCCCCGCTGCGGAAGTTCGGGGGGTCCGCCTGCCGGCTGGTGAGGCGTCGACTGGTCAGTCGCCCTGGCAACACGCGGTCCCAGCGGCCAACCACAGCTTAACGGGGCAGCCGGAATTGGATCGGAATACGAGCGACGCCGCGTCAACCGGAACGCCGTCCTTGGTCATTGGGCGCATACGGAATTTGGGCATCAGCTTAAGCGCGGCTTCACCGAAGCCTTCGCTGCTGGGCGCCTCCTGTTCGACCGAGCAGTCAGGCATTTCCCCCTCCCTGGTCACCTTGCAGGTCACCATGACGATGCCTTCAACCCCCGGCGCATGGCTTGGCGTGGATAGAGCTCAAGCGCAGCCGAGAGCCCTGAGCGGTTGCTTGCCCCCTCCACCCCCCGCTTTTCAGCGGGTGGTCCCCCTCCCGCCGCTTCGCGGGGGAGGTAGGTTCTGCCCTGGCCTCGGCGGGTCATCGGAGAGGCGGAAGATGAAGGCCGCGCGACGGCGGCGAGAGGCGGCTACGCGGCTCGACTCGGGGTGGTGGCGGGTTCGGGATCGCCGGGCGGCTGGCGGCGGTCCATGCGGCGCAGGTCGGCGAAGGTGGCGTGGGGGTGGGTGCGCGCCAGGCCCCGCAGCCGCTCGATGGCGACGGGCGCGTGGGCGGCGGCCACGCCGGCGAGGTCGCCGAAGAAATCGTGGAACGACATCTCGCGACCGACCATCGACTGGGCGAACTCGCTCGCCGCGCCGAGGCCGATGAAGGCGATCGCGATGTCGAGGGCGCGCGAACGGGGCAACGCGCCGGTGGCGGCCAGGGTCAGGCCGTAGAACAGCAGCGCATGCGCCACCGTGTCCGAGAACGGCAGGTTCAGGTCGCTGTACTGGAACGGTCCGGAGAGCGCGACCACGGCGGCCAGGCCTGCGAGGACGGCCCCCGCACGCAGCAGCGTCGTCAGCTTGTGAGGGGTGAGCCGCATGGCGCCTGAGGTTCCGGAAGCAAGTCGGCACCATGAGCCAACGCGGTGAAGGCGCGGTGTAGATCGATGGTTAGCGGTCCGTCACCGCGCCCTCGGCGCCTTAAACCTCGAAGCCCTTCAAGTCGCACCAGACATCCGCCGGGTCGCGGGTGGAGCGCCAGGCGTTGATCGGATGGTCCGGGTCGCGGTAGCCCAGCGCCATGCCCGAGAACACCATGTGGTCTTCGGGCAGGTTCACGGCCCTGGCGACGCTCAGCGGATAGCGGGCCCAGAACTCCTGCGGGCAGGTGTCGAGGCCGGCTTCCACCGCCAACAGCATGACGTTCTGCATGTACATGCCGAGGTCTGCCCACTGTGGCGGCCCCAGCTTGCGGTCGAGGCAGAAGAACAGGCCGACCGGCGCGCCGAAGAACTGCGCGTTGCGGGCGAACCAGCGCAGGCGGGCGGGCTTGTCCTCGCGCGGCACGCCGATGCTCGCGTAGAGCTGTTCGCCGTTCTCGAACCGGCGGGTGCGGAACGGGTCCCACAGGTCGGGGGGGTAGACGTCATACTCCATGGGCTCGCCCGCGGGGTTGCCCGCCACATCGGCTTTGAAGGCCGCCAGCGGCGCCCCGGCCAACGCATAGACCCGCCAGGGCTGCAGGTTGCCGCCCGACGGGGCCCGCGCCGCCTTGTGCAGGAGGTCCTGCACCATCGCTGCGGGGACCGCTCGATCGGTGAAGGCGCGGACCGAGATGCGATGGGCGATCGCGTCGGAGACGTTCATGGCTGGCTCATTGACCTCGGGCTCACGAATCGTGCCCTAGCATTTGACCGTAGGGGGAAGGCAAGCGCGTGGCGAAACGAAGCAAGAGCGGGTTCTGGGGGCTGGCGAAGGCGGTGATCGTCGCGGCCCTGATGGTGTTCTTCATCGGTCCGGCGATCGTGGTGGCGGTCTATCGGTTCGTCCCGCCGCCGGTGACGTTCCTGATGATCCAGCGGCTCGTCGAGGGCCACGGCCTGGAGCGCCAGTGGGTTCCCATCGACCGGATCTCGCCGGCCTTGGTGCGGGCGGTGATCGCCGCCGAGGACGCCCGCTTCTGCGAACACCACGGCTTCGACGTCGCGGCCATCGAGAAGGCCATGAGGGCCAACGCCGCGGGGAAACGACTGCGCGGCGGCTCCACGATCAGCCAGCAGACCGCCAAGAACGTCTTCCTCTGGCCGGGCCGCGACTGGGTGCGCAAGGGCCTGGAGGCCTGGTTCACCGTCCTCATCGAGGTGGGCTGGGGCAAGGAGCGGATCATGGAGGTCTATCTGAACTCCATCGAATGGGGCCCCGGCGTCTATGGGGCCGAGGCGGCGGCGCAGAAGAATTTCCATGTGTCGGCCGCGAAGCTGACCACGGCCCAGGCCGCGCGCCTGGCGGCCATCGTGCCGAAGCCGCTGTCATGGAAGGCGGCGAGGCCGGGGCCGTACATGAAGCGCCGGGCCGGCAGCATCACCCGCAACGCCCGGGTGGTGCGCACGGAGGGCCTCACGGCGTGCGTGCTGTAGGCGCGCACCAACCCATAGTTTGGGAACGGCGCCGCAAGATCGGGGTTCTCCTCTGCCTCTAGGTCAAAGGAGATCGCACCATGAACGTCAGCGAAGTCATGACTGCCCAGGTGGCCACCGCCACGCCCCGAACGACGATCGCCGAAGTGGCTCGCACCATGGCCAAGGTCGAAAGCGGCGCGGTGCCGGTCGTCGACGACGGCAGGGTCGTGGGACTGATCACCGACCGTGACATCGTGATCCGGGTGGTCGCCGAGAACATGGGCCTGGACACTCCGGTCGCCAACGTGATGACCGAAGGTGTCGAGACCTGCCGCGAGGACGACAATGTGGCCGAAGCCACCGCCAAGATGGGATCCAAACAGATCCGCCGCCTGGTCGTCCTCGACGACCAGGGCCGACTGACCGGCATCGTCTCGCTGGGCGACATCGCCACCGACTACGGCGCCAAGAAGGTCGGCGAGACGCTGGAAGAAATCTCCGAGAACACGCCGGCGGCCCACTAAGGGCTGCGCCCGTAGGGAGGGCGTTCCGCTTCGGGACCGCGGCGCCCGCGGCGGAATGTCTTCCCCCTTTGGGGGAAAGCGGCCCGATGCGCGGAGCGCGAGTGGCCGATGGGGGAAGTCAAAGGAAGTCTCCCCCCATCGGCGACTCGCCCCTGCGGGGCTTCGCGCCGCTTTCCCCCGCAAGGCGGGGGAAGCCGGATGTCGTCAGGGCTTTAGCCGCCGCGGGCCACGAACCAGCCGTTGCGGAAACCGTCGGCCGCCTTGCCATAGGCAAACGGACCGCCCTCGGGGGTGAGCACCGAGCCGCCGGCCGCCTCGAGCACCGCCTGGCCGGCGGCGATATCCCATTCCATGGTCGGCCCGTGCCGGGGGTAGACGTCGGCCGACCCTTCCGCGATCCGGCAGAACTTGATCGACGAATCCATCGGCTCGCGCAGGTCGAAGCCATAGGCGTTGGCCAGCTTGACCGCGGTTTCCTCGCTCATCGTGTGGCTCACGAGCGCCACCGCCTGGCCCTTTGGCCAGGGTCGGACGGAAATCGGCTGTGCCTGGCCGCCGTTCACCCGCTTCATCGCCACGCCGTCCCTGGTGAACCAGGTCTCGGCGCTGGGCGGCGCGCACACCGCGCCCGCCACGGGCCGGCCATCCTGGATCAGGGCGATGTTGACGGTGAAGTTGGGATCGCCGCGGACGAAGGCCTTGGTGCCGTCCAGCGGATCGACGAGGAAGAAGCGCGGGCCGATCGCGTCCGGCGTGCCGAACTCGCTGGCGTCCTCTTCCGAGATCACCGGCGTATTCGGAAAGTGACGCGCCAGATGCTCCAGGATCAGCTTCTCGGCCCGCTGGTCGGCCTCGGTGACCGGGCTCTTGTCGGCCTTGGTCAGCACTTCCACGCCCGATCGCCATAGGGGCAGGATGAGTTCCGCGGCGGCCTCGCAGATGTCGGCGAGCCGTTCGCCGATCTCGTTCTCGTGCACGGCATTCTCGGTCAAGGGAGCCCTACTTTCGCGGATCGTCGCCGACGAAGACCAGCGCCACGACGGCGGCGTCGATCGTCTGCTTGCCGGCATTTTCGAAGTTCACGGTCACCTTGCGCCCGATCACGGACTGGACCTGGCCCAGCCCCCATGCGGTCTCGGTCGGATGACGCACCAGGGCGCCCGGTTCCAGGAAAGGATCCCCAAGCGGCTCCATGCCGGGGTCTATTAGACAGCCCCAGGCGTTTCCCCAAGGCGCAAATCGCGCCAAGGTTACCGTCCATGACCGAGACCATCGCTTCCGCCGTGCGGCCCGCCGAACTCGCCGCCTACCTCGCGGCGCGCATGTGCCACGACTTCATCAGCCCAGCCAGCGCCATATCCTCGGGGCTGGACCTGCTCGACGATCCGTCGGCCCAGGACATGCGGGAAGAGGCGATGGGGCTCATCGCCTCCTCGGCCAGGAAGCTGGCGGACCTGCTGTCGTTCTGCCGGGTCGCGTTCGGCGCGTCGGCCTCAGCCGAGACGTTCGACGTCCGCGACCTGGAAAAGCTCGCCCGCGGCGTCTTCAGCCATGTGCGCGCCGAACTGGAGTGGGCGGTGGTCACGCCGGCGGTGAACAAGGCCACGGCGCGCGCGCTGCTCAACCTCGCCCAGATGGCCGGCGCGGCGCTGCCGACCGGCGGCGTGGCCACCGTGCGCGCGGTGCAGGAGGGCGTCTCGATGGTCATCGCCATCGAATCGACCGGCCCCCGCGCCCGGCTGCGGCCGGAGGTGCTGGCCGGGCTTCAGGGACAGCCGATGGGCGACGGGCTGCACGGCCACTGGGTGCAGGCCTATTATACCCACCTGATCGTCGCCGACGCAGGCGGCCGGGTCTTCGCAGACGTGCAGGACGAGCGCGTCATCTTCGCCGCGACGCTCCCGGCCTGAGCCGACTCTGCGCGAACCAAACCGTGCGTTAACCAACTGCGCGCGAAATGAGCTCCAGAAACCTGGAGCGCCGTAGACCCTTGCCGACCTGCCTCGTCGTCGACGACAGCCGCGTGATCCGCAAGGTCTCGCGCCGAATCCTTGAGGATCTCGGCTTCGAGGTGGCGGAAGCGTCCGACGGTGTCGAGGCCATGGCCTGGTGCAGCGCCGTCATGCCGGACGTGATCCTGCTGGACTGGCGGATGCCAGGCATGAACGGGCTCGAATTCCTGAAGACGCTGCGTGGCGAAACCGGCGGCGATCATCCGAAGGTGATCTTCTGCAGCGTCGAAAACGACCTGCATGCCATCCGGGAGGTGCTGGACGCCGGCGCCGACGAATACATCATGAAGCCTTTCGACGGCGGCATCCTGGCCGGCAAGCTGGACTATCTGGGGGTGGCGGCGTGATCGCGGCCCAGGACCTCGAGTTCCTGGCCGCCCTGTGCCTGAAGCGGGCCGGACTGAAGGTCGACCCTGCCAAGGCCTATCTGGTCGAAAGCCGGCTGGCGCCCCTCGCCAGGCGCGAATGCTTCAGCTCGACCGAGGCGTTCGTCGCGGCGCTGCGGCATGGCGCCGACGACCGGCTGATCTGGGCCGCCGTGGAGGCGATGGCGCTGCCGGAACGCGAGTTCTTCCATGACTACAAGGTGTTCGACGCCCTGGCCCACGAGGTGGCGCCGGCGCTTAGCCGCGCGCGGGGCGGCGAGCCGGTGAGGATCTGGAGCGCGGCCTGCGGCGCCGGCCAGGAGATCTATTCCCTGGCCATGTTGCTGGCTGACGCACCCGGCGTCGGCAAGGTCGAACTGTTCGCCTCCGACCTGTCCGAGCGCAGCCTGGAAAAGGCGCAGGCCGGACGCTATTCGCAGTTCGAAATCCAGCGCGGCCTGCCGGCGCGGATGCTGGTGCGCCATTTCGAGAAGGACGGAGAGTCCTTCGTCCTGTCCCCCCGCGTGCGCCAGATGGTCCGCTGGCGGCGCGTGAACCTGATGGACGACCTGTCGCGCCTCGGTCAGTTCGACCTGATCCTGTGCCGTGGCGTGCTGAGCCAGTTGGCGCCGGAGGCCGGCGGTCGGCTGATGGAACAGCTACGGGCGGGACTGGCCCCTGGCGGGGCCTTGCTGCTCGGGCCGAGTGACTCCGCGGGGCGAAACTTCGTGCGGGTGGCGCCTGACCTGGCGCTCTATGCGACCGCAGAGACGCGGGCGCGTTCCGCCGCCTGACAGCCGAAAGCCCCAGAGCAAAGCCCCGGGGCGGGAGCCGAACAAGCGGCGGCGCCAACCTTACTTCTTGGCGTCTTCGGCGGTCGTGGTCACCGCTTCGCCGGCGGACTTCACGTCCTTGCCTGCGCCCGACATGGTGTTGCAGGCGCTCGCGGCCAGGCTGGCGGCGAGAACGGCCAGCAGAACGACTTTACGCATGATGGGTCTCCCAGGCTCTTTCAGTGTCCGAGCGGCAACGGCTCAGGCGGCGGCCTGGTTCCCGCGCGAGGCCAGCGTCGCGCCGTCGGCCAGCGGCGTCGGGAAGATCAACCGGGCCGTCACACCCCCGGCCTCGTTGCGCACCAGCTCGGCGCGCCCCCGCAACTGGCGGGCGAAAGCCGTCATCAGGGTGCGCCCGACGCCCGAGGAGACGAGCGCGCTCTCCTCGACCTGGCCATCGTCGCAGATCTCGAGTTCCGCTTCCTCGCCGCGGACCGTGAAATTCAGCCGCAGCACGCCGCCACGGACCGTGAAAGCGTGCTTCTGCGCATTGGTGATGGCTTCCACCGCGAACAGCGCCAGCGGCGCCAGGCGGTCGGGATCGATGACCAGCGGGTCGACCTTGAGCTCGGTGCGGACGGTGAGGCCCTGCGACAGCTCGCCGTTCACCAGCTGGGCGGTCAGTTCCTCGAGGAACGGACGCAGATCGACGCGCTTCAGGTCCGGCCCCTGGTAGAGGGCGCGGTAGATCAGGGCCAGGGCGGTGATCCGCTGGCGCGTGTCGCTCATGGCCGACCGCGCCGCCGGGTCGACCAGCGAGCGCTGCTGCATGTTGAGCAGGCTGGAGATGACCTGCAGGTTGTTCTTCACCCGGTGATGAATCTCGCGCATCAGCGCGTCCTTCTCGTCGAGCGAGGCGTTCATGGCGCTGTCGCGGGCGGCGATCGAGGC
>DASVNS010000434.1:0-1670 GCA_036383735.1 Phenylobacterium sp.
GTCGTCTGCCTGACCTGGCTGCGCGCCAGCCTGCGGACGCTCGAGGATGAGGGCGTGGTTGGCGCTTGAACCCCATTAATCCTTGAACGTCATGGCCGCCTGTCCTTAAAGGCGCCCGACTTCACTGTTTCTCGCGACGAAAGCGCCTCCCGCAATGGCCGATATCAAGAAGGTCGTCCTCGCCTATTCCGGCGGGCTCGACACGTCGATCATCCTCAAGTGGCTGCAGACCGAGTACGGCGCAGAGGTGATCACCTTCACCGCCGACCTGGGCCAGGGCGAGGAGATCGAGCCGGCCCGCGCCAAGGCGCTGGCGGCCGGCGTCAAGGCCGAGAACATCTTCATCGAGGACGTGCGCGAGGAGTTCGTGCGCGACTACGTCTTCCCGATGTTCCGCGCCAACACGGTCTATGAGGGCCAGTACCTGCTGGGCACCTCGATCGCCCGGCCGCTGATCGCCAAGCGCCAGATCGAGATCGCCCGGAAGCTCGGCGCCGACGCCGTCAGCCACGGCTCGACCGGCAAGGGCAACGACCAGGTCCGCTACGAGGTGGCCTACTACGCGCTGGAGCCCGACATCCACGTGATCGCCCCCTGGCGGGAGTGGGACTTCAAGAGCCGCGAGGCCCTGCTGGACTTCGCCGAGAAGCACCAGATCCAGATCACCAAGGACAAGCGCGGCGAGGCGCCCTTCAGCGTCGACGCCAACCTGCTGCACTCGTCGTCCGAAGGTAAGGTTTTGGAGGATCCGGCAGTCGAGGCCCCCGAGTTCGTCCACATGCGCACGATCAGTCCCGAGGATGCGCCGGACAAGCCGACCGTCTTCACCCTGGACTTCGAGAAAGGCGACCCGGTCGCCATCGACGGCGTGAAGATGTCGCCGGCCACCTTGTTGACCAAACTGAACCAGCTGGGCCACGACAACGGCGTCGGCCGCCTCGACCTTGTGGAGAACCGCTACGTCGGCATGAAGTCCCGTGGCGTCTACGAGACCCCGGGGGGGACAATCCTGCTGGCGGCGCACCGGGGCATCGAGTCCATCACCCTGGACCGCGGCTCGATGCACCTGAAGGACGAGTTGATGCCGCGCTATGCGGAACTCATCTACAACGGTTTCTGGTTCACGCCCGAGCGCGAGATGCTGCAGGCGGCCATCGACCACAGCCAGGCCAACGTCACCGGCCAGGTGCGGGTCAAGCTCTACAAGGGCAACGTCGCCGTGATCGGCCGGACCAGCGCCTACTCGCTGTACGACCAGGACCTGGTCACCTTCGAGGAAGGCAAGGTCGCCTACGACCACCGCGACGCCACCGGCTTCATCAAGCTCAACGCCCTGCGCCTGCGCGTTCTGGCCAAGCGCGACCGGCGGTCCTAACCCTCGAGGCGGTTGTACGGGTACTGATCGCGGATCTCCGCCTGGAAGAACCGGCCCTTGGAATCCGCGTCCAGGAACGAGCGGTGCACCGTGCCCGGCACACCCACGTAGAGGTACCGCTCGCCGCTGCAGAACCGGACGAACAGCTTCTCGTGGGCGTCGTCGTAGTCGATGGCCTGGATGGCCGTGGATTCGATTTCCATGGCGGTCTCCATAGGGTCGGACGTCCCTAAACGCATGGGCCGATCGTATCGGTTCCCCCGCGGCCAAGAAGGCGCCACTGTCGCGTCCATGG
>DASVNS010000435.1:0-11687 GCA_036383735.1 Phenylobacterium sp.
GGCCGATTAACCACGTGGCCAAGGTCGAGCCGCGGCGCTCGCATGAGGCCGCGAATGTGCTAGACGCAGCGCTCATGCCGACGCCGCTCGCCAATATCCGCAATTTTTCGATCGTGGCCCACATCGACCACGGCAAGTCCACGCTCTCAGACCGCCTGATCCAGGAGACGGGCGCCCTGACCCAGCGCGAGATGACCGAGCAGGTGCTCGACAACATGGACATCGAGCGCGAGCGCGGGATCACCATCAAGGCCCAGACCGTGCGCCTGGAGTACAAGGCCGACGACGGCGAGACCTATGTCCTGAATCTGATGGACACCCCCGGCCACGTGGACTTCGCCTACGAGGTCAGCCGCAGCCTGGCCGCCTGCGAGGGTTCGATCCTGGTGGTCGACGCCTCGCAGGGCGTCGAGGCCCAGACGTTGGCCAACGTCTACCAGGCCATCGACAACAACCACGAGATCGTCCCGGTCCTGAACAAGATCGACCTGCCGGCCGCCGAGCCCGATCGGGTGCGCCAGCAGATCGAGGACGTGATCGGCCTGGACGCCTCCGATGCGGTCGAATGTTCCGCCAAGTCCGGGATCGGCATCCACGACGTGCTGGAAGCCGTCGTCAAACGCCTGCCGCCGCCGAAGGGCGACCGCGACGCGCCGCTGAAGGCCCTGCTGGTCGACGCCTGGTACGACCCCTACCTGGGTGTCGTCGTGCTGGTGCGCGTGGTCGACGGCGTGCTCAGGTCGGGCCAGCGCATCCGCATGATGCAACAGGGCTCGACCCACCTGATCGACCGGATCGGCTATTTCCGGCCCAAGCGCACCGAGGTGGATGAACTCGGGCCTGGCGAGATCGGCTTCATCACCGCCCAGATCAAGGAAGTGGCGCACGCCGCCGTCGGCGACACCATCACCGACGAGCGCAAGCCGGCCGCCACCGCCCTGGCCGGCTTCCGCGAAGTGCAGTCGGTGGTGTTCTGCGGCCTGTTCCCGGTCGACGCGGCGAAGTTCGAGGACCTGCGCGCCGCCATCGGCCGCCTGCGCCTGAACGACGCCAGCTTCACCTACGAAATGGAGACCAGCGCCGCGCTGGGCTTCGGCTTCCGCTGCGGATTCCTGGGCCTGCTGCACCTGGAGATCATCCAGGAGCGCCTCAGCCGCGAGTTCGACCTGGACCTGATCGCGACGGCGCCCAGTGTCGTCTACAACATCAAGATGACCGACGGGTCGGAGGTCCACCTCCACAACCCGGCCGACCTGCCCGATCCGGTGAAGATCGGCTCCATCTCCGAGCCCTGGATCAAGGCCACCATCTTCACCCCCGACGAGTACCTGGGCGCGATCATCAAGCTCTGCCAGGACCGCCGCGGCCAGCAACGCGAGCTCAGCTACGTCGGCGCGCGCGCCATGGTGGTCTACGACCTGCCGCTGAACGAGGTGGTGTTCGACTTCTACGACCGCCTGAAGTCCATCTCGAAGGGCTACGCCTCGTTCGACTACACGATCGAGGAATACCGCGAGGGCGACCTCGTGAAGATGTCGATCCTGGTCAATGCCGAGCCGGTCGACGCGCTCTCCATGCTGGTCCACCGCGACCGGGCCGAGAACCGCGGCCGCGGCATGGTCGAGAAGATGAAGGAACTCATCCCGCCGCACATGTTCCAGATCCCGATCCAGGCGGCGATCGGCGGCCGGATCATCGCCCGCGAGACCGTGCGCGCGCTGCGCAAGGACGTGACGGCCAAGTGCTACGGCGGCGACGCCAGCCGCAAGCGCAAGCTCCTCGACAAGCAGAAGGAGGGCAAGAAGCGCATGCGCCAGTTCGGCAAGGTCGAGATCCCGCAGGAAGCCTTCATCGCCGCGCTGAAGATGGACGAGAATTAGCCGCCGATCGCCGATGACGGTGGCGGCGCCGAGACCTGCGCCTCATTGTCGCCTCGGGCCGATATAAGGGACACATCATGACAGACACGCACCTCACAGCGCCGACCCGCTTCGTCGACGTGGGCGGCGAGCGCTTCGCCTATCGTCGCTGGGGCGACGCGGGCTCCGCGCAGCCTCCGCTCTTCTTCCTTCAGCATTTCCGCGGCGGCATGGACCATTGGGATCCGCTGATGACGGATGGATTGGCCGCAGGCCGCGAAGTGATCCTCTACGACTACCGGGGCTGCGCATCATCCACCGGCGCGCCACGCATGCTCATCGAGGACATGGCCGATGATGCGGCGACTGTGATTCGCGCGCTCGGTCTTTCCAAGGTCGACGTTGTGGGGTTCTCGCTCGGGGGCATGGTGGCGCAGGATCTGACCCGGCGTCATCCCGATCTCGTCCGCAAGCTGATGTTGCTCGGCACCCAGCCCCGCGGCGGGGATCCCGATCCGGATATGAAAATCTTCGAGGTCGCACCGCGACCGGTGCCGATTGTCGATGACTTTCTGTTCCTGTTCTTCGGCCCGTCCGAAGCGGCCAAACAGGCAGGCCGAGACTTCTGGAATCGCCGTCACCAGCGTGAGGACCAAGATCCGCCGAGCTCACCGGAATTCATGCAGGCGCAAATCGCGGCAAATACGGCCTTTGTCACGCCGCTCGACCCGGACAAGCCATTCGCCCATCTCGGCGAAATCACCCAGCCGACGTTGATCGTCAATGGCGTCAACGACGTCATGATCGCGACGATCAACTCCTGGCATATGGTTCAGAACATCCCGAACGCCCAATTGATCGTGTACCCGGACGCCGGTCACGGCGCACAATTCCAGTATCCGGAAAGATTCCTGAAGCACGCCGTCCAGTTCCTGGACGAGTGAACATCGCGCCCCCGTCGATGGGGGCTCTCACCCGTGCGCCAGAGGCTCAGAACTCGGCCCAACCGGCCGCCGCGGGCGCGGCCGCGAAGTCGGCCAGCTTTTCGCGCGCCTTGGCGACGGCATTGCGCGCTGGGGCGTGGCGGCCCGGCTGGGCGACCTCCAGCCTCGCCGGCGCCCGCTCGGCGTCCCCAGTGCGGAAGCGGTCGACCAGACGGCCCAAGCCGACCGCCTCCGCCTTCAGGTTGGCGGAGGCCGCCGTGGCTTCCTCGACCATGGCCGCGTTCTGCTGGGTGACCTGGTCCATCTGATTGACCGCCACGTTCACCTGGTGAAGGCCGGTCGACTGCTCCTGCGCGGACTTGGCGATTTCGGTGATCAACTGGTCGATATCGGCGACCTTGGCGACGATGGCGTTCAGCGCCTCGCCCGTGTCGCCCACCAGCTTGACGCCGCGCCCGACCTGCAGCGACGAACTGGCGATGAGCGACTTGATCTCCTTGGCGGCCTCGGCCGAACGCTGGGCCAAGGCGCGTACTTCCTGGGCGACGACCGCGAAGCCCCTGCCGGCTTCCCCGGCCCGCGCCGCCTCGACGCCGGCGTTCAGGGCCAGCAGGTTGGTCTGGAAGGCGATCTCGTCGATCACCCCGATGATCTGGGTGATCTGACCTGAGCTCTGCTCGATCTCGCTCATGGCCGAAACCGCCTCGTCCATCACCGCGCGCGACTGCTCGGCGTCGGTGGTGGCGCCCGAGGCCGCGGTAGCCGCCTGCCGGGCGCCATCGGCGCTGCGCTTGACCGTCGCGGTGATCTGATCGAGCGCGGCGGCGGTCTCTTCGAGGCTGGCCGCCTGTTGCTCGGTGCGCCGGGAGAGGTCGTCCGATGCGGTGGCGATCTCGTCGGAGCCGTTGCGGATTCCTTGGGTGGAGGCCGCGATGGCGGTCATCGCCTCGCGCAAGCTGTCGACGGCGGAATTGAAGTCCGTCTTGATCTGCAGGTACTGGCCCTCGAACTGGGCCTCGATCCGGCTCGTCAGATCGCCCTGCGCCAGTCGCCCGAGGCTGGCGGCCAGGGTGCTGACGACCATCGCCTGCTCGGCCTCGGTCTTGCGTCGCTCGGCCTCGGTGCGGCCGCGCTCGGTGTCGGCGTCGGCGCGCATCTGCTCGGCCTCCGCCGCCACGCCGCGGGCCTTAAGGCCGTTGTCCTTGAACACCTGCACCGCCTTGGCCATAAGCCCGATCTCGTCGCCGCGGCTTTGCCCCTCGACGACGACTGTGAGGTCGCCGGCGGCGAGCAGCTTCATGCGTTCCGCAAGCCGGATGGTGGGGGCGGCGACCCTCGTCATCGACATCCAGACGGCGAACGCCGTGCTGCCGACAATGGCCGCGCCAGCCACAAGGATCATGATCCAGCCCGTACGCGCGGCGCCGGCCTTCAGAGCGTCCGACGCGGCCTGGTTCCCGGCCATCCGGGCGTCGTTGGCGGTCCTGGTGCTCGCCAGGAGCTCCCGGACCCGCGGATCCACACCGGACATGATCCTCACCGCATCCACATTGTTGTCCTGGTCGGACAGCGTCATGGCCTGGGTCGCCGCGGTTGCGATCTCCCTGAAGCTGGCGAGCATCGCGTCGAACTCGGCGGCGCGGGCGGGATCCAGCGCCTTGGCCTTGGCGATATTCTGTTCCCCGCTGCGGATGGCGGCGGCGAGGCTCTCGTCCAGCGTCCGGCACGCCTGGGCGTCGGCGCCCAGGCAGCTCAGCGTCGCGGCCTTGTAGAGATCGTAGCCCACCTGGGTGGCCGCTTGCCGGAAGCGCGCGACTTCGACGATCGCCGGGCCAGAGCGATCAGTCATATGGCTATAGTCGTTCGCAGTCCGGCGCAGGTCGAATACGCCGAGCGCAGCTATGCCAGAAAACATCATGGCCATGACGACGAGCGGGATCAGAGTCTTCGTCGACAACCTAAGATCATCTATGGATTTCATGCCGCCCCCCGATGAATATTATCCCGAGAACGGTCGATCAGAATATCGACGCCCGCGGATTTATCGTGGAAGCGTCCGCTTTAACCATTAAGTTTGGATTTATTTGCGGCATAGCGACAACCCGCCGCAGACGTCTGTAAGAAACGGTATGACGCTTAACTTGTGGATCGACGGTGCTCAAGCCGTAGTGGCCAACCTCTACTTATACGAGCACATGCATTGATTGTATCGCATCGTCGTTACACGCATCGCATCCCTAACGGCCGTGGCGAGTTGAGCCCCAGCAACGGTGGGGTCCGCCTTGGCGCACCGGGGCCAGCGGCGCGTGGGGCGCCGGGCATCTCGACGGCCTCTGCCGTCCGCACGTCGGGATGACATGCGAATGAGCGGACCCGAATCCGCCGTCTCAGCCCGAGGCCCTTTTGGCTCAGGTGGAAATCACCTGGCCAGACGAGAGGCCCCGAATTCGGAATTTCAGAGTTGGTTGAATTCCCCGCAGCGGCACTTGACCACGACGTCGTTGAAGAAGGAACGCTCGGCGCGGACCAGTTCCTGGCGGCATGCGCCGCACGCATAGGCCGAGCTTCCTTGGTCTCGCGGAGCTTCGTCAGCCTGCATCAGCGTGCGGCGGCCGACGAAAAGACCGGGGAAGGTACGCAACTCAATCATGACTCTGCTCCAAGATGGGCCAGGGGGAGCTGGCAGCTCTTCGCAATGCAAATTTCATGATACGAAATATGTTGCAGTGCAATGACGACTGCGCCGATCCCACGACAAACCCGCCGCTAGAGGTGCGCATTCCCTTACGACGCAAGGAATTTGCCCATACTTGCCCACTTCCGCAGCGCAGCGTTACGCCATCCGCCGCGCGCCCCATTCCTGCCGCAAGCTTGACTAGATAGACGGCGCACGAGACCTAAGGCTCAACGTTTTGAAGGGTTGCCCATGCGCAAGCTGATCGTCCTGACCGCCGCCGCCGCCGCTCTGCTCGTGTCGGCCTGCAATACCGTCTCGGGCCTCGGCAAGGACGCCCAGGCCGCCGGCCGCGCCGTCACCGGCGCCGCGGACGACGCCAAGCGCTGATTCCCGGCGGCGGAAACGCCTCCGGGCCTTTCGCCGAGCCCGGCCGAGGCGCATATGGGCGCCATGGCCGAAGTGCATCATCCGTTGTTCCGCTCGATCGGGCGGGGACTGGCGCAGCGCTGCCCATGCTGCGGCAAGGGGCAGATCTATGGGCGTTACCTGAAGGTCGAGCCGTACTGCGCCGCGTGCGGGCATGAACTCGCCCGCTATCCCGCCGACGATGGCCCGGCCTACCTGACGATCCTGTTGATCGGCCACCTGATCATCGGGCCGGCCCTGTTCTTCCCGATCGTCTGGGAGACG
The DNA here is from genome assembly GCA_036383735.1 of Phenylobacterium sp. Classification (GTDB taxonomy): domain Bacteria; phylum Pseudomonadota; class Alphaproteobacteria; order Caulobacterales; family Caulobacteraceae; genus Phenylobacterium. Next base: position 6,171 of record DASVNS010000435.1, read on the forward strand.
TCGCCGCTCTATTCGCTGCCGATCATCCTGAGTTCCCTCACGCTGGTCACCCTCCTGGCGCTTCCGCGGATCAAGGGCGGCTGGATCGGCATGATGTACGCCCTGCAGGTCCACGATCGCGACCACCGTCGCCATACCGCCGACGCTGCGGACTGACGCCGGTTCGGGAACTCGACCTTGGCCATGCACGTTCGCTACGGTCGAGGTCGGGGGACTCGAGGAGAACCCTGAATGTCCCTGGGCGCCATTCTCATCATCATCCTGATCCTGCTCCTGTTGGGCGCGCTGCCCTCGTGGGGCCACTCGCGCAGCTGGGGTTATTTCCCGAGCGGCGGCCTGGGCCTTGTGCTGGTGATCGTCGTCATCCTCGTCCTCATGGGACGAATCTGACGCCGCCGGCGACGCGAACCCCTCGGCCCGAGGGCTGAAGGGATGAAACGGCGCGCCAGACGGTAAAACCGGTATCCACATTCCGCAGGCGCGCACTAGCATCCGCCCCGAGCGTTTCGGGGAGGATGCATGGCGGTCGGGGTGGTAGCGGTCGGGGAGATGCGGGCCTGGACCCGCATCAAGGCGATCCTGGGCGGCTCCGCCGGCAACCTGGTCGAATGGTACGACTGGTTCGCCTACACCTCGACCAGCCTCTACTTCGCCAAGCACTTCTTCCCCGGCGAGGACCCGGTCGGCCAGCAGCTGCAGACCGCCGCCATCTTCGCCGCCGGCTTCATCGCCCGGCCGCTGGGCGCCTGGCTGATGGGGAGGTACGCCGACCGCGGCGGCCGGCGCGCGGCGCTGACGCTTTCGGTGGCGCTGATGAGCGTCGGCTCGTTCGCCATCGCCGTCCTGCCGGTCTACGCCCAGGTGGGTGTGTGGGCGCAGGTCGGACTGTTGCTGGCCCGCCTGGTGCAGGGCCTGTCGCTGGGCGGCGAATACGGCGCCAGCGCCACCTACATGTCCGAAATGGCCGGGCACAAGCGCCGCGGCTTCTGGTCGTCGTTCCAGTACACCACCCTGGTGGCCGGCCAGCTCACCGCATTGCTGGTGCTGGTGATCCTGCAGCATAGCCTCAGCCCCGAGGCCCTGGACGCCTGGGGCTGGCGCGTTCCGTTCGTGATCGGCGGCCTCTTGGCGGTGGTGGTCTTCTGGATCCGAAGCGGCCTGGACGAGACCCGCTCCTACCTCAACGCCGAGGAGGAACGGGACCGGGGCAGCACCCGGGCCCTGCTGCGCGACCATCCGCGCGAGACGGCGGCGATCCTGGCCCTCACCGCCGCCGGTTCCTTGGCCTTCTACGCCTACACGACCTACATGCAGAAGTTCCTGGTCAACACCTCGGGTTTCGCCAAGGACACCGCCACCGGCATCATGGCCGCGGTGCTGATCCTCTACATGCTGGTCCAACCTGGCATCGGCTGGCTGTCGGACCTGGTCGGGCGCAAGACCACCATGGCCGTCGGCCTGGGACTCGGCGCGCTCGCCACCTATCCGGCGATGAGCGCCATCGCCGTGGCCCCGACCCCGCTCGCCGCGTTCGGCCTGGTCATGGTCCTGGTTCTCTGCCACTCCGGCTATTCCGCCGTGAACGCGGCGGTGAAGGCCGAGCTGTTCCCGGCCCACGTCCGCGCCCTGGGCGTCGCCCTGCCCTATGCGATGGCCAATGCGATCTTCGGCGGCACGGCCGAGTACGTTGCCGGCTGGCTCAAGAAGGGCGGGGTTGAAAGTGCGTTCTACGCCTATGTGGCCGTGGCGATGGCCATCGCTGCCGTGGTCGCCGCCCGCCTGCGCGACACCAACAAGACCAGCCTGATCCTCGAGGGCTGAGTTGCAGATCCTGGACATCGTCGCGCTCGGCGTCTTCGCCATCGCCTGGTTCTTCTACGAGCCTCTGCTGAGCGCGTTCGGCAAGCGGCGCGGCGGCGTGCTGAACACCGACATGACGGTGATCCGCGGCGCCTGGATGATCCAGATGACCCGGCGCGAGGGGCGGCTGATGGACGGCCAGCTTCTGGGGCACGCGCTCAACTCGGCCTCGTTCTTCGCTTCGTCCAACCTGCTGCTGATCGCGGCGGCGGCCGGCGCGCTCTTCGGCGGCGACAACACCTTCCGCTCGGTGTCGGCCCTGGAGGTGGTGAAGACCTCCTCGCGCCTGGTTTTCGAGGTGCAACTCGCCCTGGTGCTGGTCGCGCTGGCCCGCGGCCTGCTCGATTTCATCTGGTCGATCCGCCAGCTCAACTATTGCCTGGCCGCCATGGGGGCGACGCCTGAGCCGCTGCCCGAGGCGCAGCGCCCAGCCTATGGCGCGGTCCTGGCGCGACTGTTGAACCCCGCCCTCGGCTCGTTCAATTCCGGCGTCCGCGGCTACTACTTCGCCCTGGCCGCGGCGGCCTGGCTGTTCGGGCCCTGGTCGTTCATGGCCGCCACCCTGGGCGCGGTGGGCCTTCTATACTGGCGGCAGCGCAGCTCGCCCGCCGCCCTCGCCGTCCACGATTTCCGCAGGTTGCTGGAGGCTACAGGCCCAGCTCCGCCTTCATCGCCTTCGTGAGCTTGGCGGCGATCAGGCCATGGGCGCTTTCCAGCCAGCCCGCGGTGTCCTGCGGGTCCAGGTCGTCCAGGTCCACGATCACCCAATGGCCCTTGGCGAGGTAGGGCGCCGGACGCGCCGGTCCGCCATGGGTCAGCACCTCGAAGCCGATCTCCGAGACCTTGAACGACAGCCCGCCCCGCAGGCCGCAGATCGCGAAGACCTTGCCGCCGACCTTGTAGACGTCGGACCCGCCCCACTGGACCACATGGGTGGTCGCGGGCAGGGCGAGCGCGCAGGCTCGCACCTCGTCGCGGGTCATCATGAAAGGCCCAGCTCCGCTCGCGCCATCTTGCTCAGCCTGGCAATCGCCAGGCGGTACGAGGTCTCGATCCAGCCCATGGCCTCGCCCGGGTCAAGCCGGGATAGCGGTATGTTCACCCAAGCGCCCCGAATGAACCCCGGCGCCGGCCTGCCCGGCCCGTCGCGGGTCAGGACCTCATAGGCGATCGGCGTCGCCTTGAACGACAGGCCCTCATGCTCGCCGCAGCTTGCGAACACCTTGCCGCGCACCTTGTAGACGTCGAGCCGACCCCACAGCGTCACCTGGGTCGCGCCGGGCGACGCCATGGCGGCGCGCTGGACGTCGGCCAGCGTCGCCACCGCATGGCCCCTACGCCGTGACGCCCACCCCGATCGGGCAGGACACCCCTGTGCCGCCCATCCCGCAGTAGCCCTGCGGGTTCTTGGCCAGGTATTGTTGATGGTAGTCCTCGGCGAAGTAGAACGGGCCGGCCGGCGCGATCTCGGACGTGATCCGGCCGTAGCCCTGCTTCGAGAGCTCCGCCTGATAGGCTTCCCGCGACGCCTCCGCCTCGGCGGCCTGGGCGTCGTTCGTCACATAGATGCCCGAGCGGTACTGGGTGCCGACGTCGTTGCCCTGGCGCATGCCCTGGGTCGGGTCGTGGCCCTCCCAGAACACCTTCAGGAGCTGGCCGTAGCTGGCGACCCTGGGATCGTAGACCACCAGGACGGACTCGGTATGGCCGGTGCGGCCCGAGCAGACCTCCTCGTAGGTGGCGTTCGGGGTCGGCCCCTGCTGGTAGCCGACGGCGGTCACATACACGCCCGGAATCTGCCAGAAGACCCGCTCCACGCCCCAGAAGCAGCCCATGGCGAGATAGGCGGTCTCCAGGCCGTCGGGATAGGGGCCTTTCAACGACCTGCCGCTGACGAAATGGGTGGTCGCCGTCGGGATGGCCTGCGCCCGTCCCGGCAGGGCGGTGTCGACGGTGGGCAGGTCGACGGGCTTCTTGAAGAACATGTGCGCCTCCGGACATTGGGTCGGCGAGAAGATGGGAATGCGAACGCCGTTTTGCATCTTGCCAAGTCGGATTGATCCGGCGCGACATAGCCTCGACATACACCCATACCACGCCCGGGAGGAGGACAGCCGATGCGAACGCTCAGGATCATGCTTGCCGCGGGCGCGCTCGCCGGCTTCACCGCGGCGGGGGCCATGGCCGCCGGCAGTGGCGGCGGTGGCGGCGGCATGGCCATGCCCTCGGCTTCGGCCCCCAGCTACAGTCCCGCCGAGGAATACGCCAAGGCCGTCGCCGCCATTCAGGCCAAGGACTACAAGGCGGCCGTGCGCGCGGCGCAACACGTCACCGAGGCGGCGCCCAAGAGCGCCGACGGCTGGCGGCTGCTGGGCGTGGCCCAGTCCGGGGCCGAGAACTGGAAGGGCGCGCGGAAGGCCTATGAGCGGGCCGTGAAGCTGGCGCCCGACGACCTGCCCAGCCGCGCCGGCCTGGGCGTGGCATTGGCGAAGATGCAGGACCCCAAGGCCCAGGAGCAGCTTTCCTGGCTGAAGGCCAAGGCGTCCGACTGCGGCGCGGGCTGCAACGCCGCCACGCTGCAGGCCCTGACCGCCGAGGTCGAAAAGGCGATGACGGCCGGCGGCGCCGCCAACCAGCCCAGCGCGGCGCTCGAGGCCCGCTCCCTGCTGTTCGCCGCCGCCGGCGACCAAGCCTATGTCCAGGCCGTCAGCCTGATCAACGAAAGGCGCTACGATGAGGCGCTGGCGTCCCTGGACGCGGCCCGCGCCGCCTTCGGTCCGCACCCGGACATCCTGACCTACCAGGGCTACGTGTGGCGCAAGAAGGGCCAGTACGACCGGGCCGAGGGCTACTACAAGCAGGCCCTGGCCATCGCGCCGAACCACCGCGGGGCGACGGAATACTATGGCGAGCTGAAGGTGGAGCGTGGCGACGCCGCCGGCGCCAGGCAGATGCTGGCGAAGCTGGATCGGGTGTGCGCCTACGGCTGCGCCGAGGCTGAGGAGCTCCGTCGTTGGATCGACGCTGGCGGCGAGCCCGGGCTCTAGGCTTCGCGGTCGCGCTCGGCGGCGCGGCGGCGCTGGCGGCGGACCACCGCCCGGCGCTTCGGGCCCAGTCATGGGTCCCGGCCGGCGCCGACCTCGTGCGGATCTTCGCCAGCCAGCCCACCGAGTGCCTGAAGGCGCCCGCCGACCCGGCCCTCGCCCGGTCGGTCGAGATCGGCCGCGCCGCCTTTCGCACGCCGCTGCTGCTGGGCGGCCAGGCGGCGCGTGCCGGGCTCTCTTGCGAGAGCTGCCACCTGGCCGGGCGCAGCAACCCCGATTTCCAGTTCCCGGGCGCGTCCGGCGCACCGGGCACCGCCGACGTCACGCTCTCGCTGTTCTCCAGCCACCGCGGCAACGGCGTCCATGATCCCAAGCCGATCCCCGACCTGTCCGGGCCGCGCGACAAGCTGAAGGTCGCCGCCCAGGACCTTGCCCCCTTCATTCGCGGCCTGGTCGTCGAGGAGTTCGACGGCCATGAGCCGCCCGCCGCCGTCCTACAGGGCCTCGCCGACCCTGTCCGGCTACATCACTGGACAGGTGATCGAGGTCAATGGCGGCCAGCTGATGCCGTGAGGCACAGCCGGCAATCGACTTTTACCGCCAGGCAATGGTA
>DASVNS010000436.1:0-3326 GCA_036383735.1 Phenylobacterium sp.
GCAGCCCTGATCCTGACCGTAACCCTTGCGCCGCAAATGGCGCTTCTGCCCTTTGTTTTCGCCTGTTTGACCTGCGTGACCGCGCTTGACTTACTCCGCGCGACGACCTCGCCGTTTCGCTCATCGCGTGCTGCCGCGCCAGGCGGCGCCACGTTGAAGGCCTAGGTGTCTGGTCCCGCTGTGTGGGGAACCAGATACCTAGCCCGAGAACGCGGCCTGGGCGGCCAGGGCAAGATCGTCGGCATGGACCATTGGGCCGGAGGTGTAGCCGAGCGCCAGCTCAAGCGCCTCGGATTTCAGGCCGCAGATCCTGGCGGCATGGCCGGCCTCGTAGCGAACCAGGCCCCGGGCGATCTCGCGGCCGTCAGGGTCGAGCACACGGACGCACTCGCCCTTGTCGAACTGGCCCTGCACCGCGCGCACGCCGGCGGCCAGCAGGCTCTTGCCCTTGCGAACGGCGGCGGCGGCGCCCGCATCCACCGTCAGGGCGCCGGCCGGCGCCAGCGAGCCGCCGATCCAGGCCTTGTAGGCGGCGCGGGGCGTGGTGGCGGGCTCGATCACCGTGGCGGGGGCGCCGGCTTCGATCGCGGCCACCGGTCCGGACCGCGTGCCCAGGGTGATCACCGTGGCGCATCCCGCCTGGCTTGCAATGCGGGCCGCCTCCAGCTTGGTGGCCATGCCGCCGGTGCCGACGCCGGCCTGGGCGTTGGCGCCGCCGGCCATCGCCTCGATCTCGGGAGTCAGGTGCGGCACGCGCGGGATCAGCCGCGCTGTCGGGTCGTTGCGGGGATCGGCGGTGTACAGCCCCTCCACATCCGACAGCAGCACCAGCGCCTCGGCGCTCACCAGCTGGGCCACGCGGGCCGACAGCCGATCGTTGTCGCCGACCCGGATCTCCTCGGTGACGACGGTGTCGTTCTCGTTGACCACCGGGACCACGCCCAGGTCGAGCAGCGTCTCGACCGTGGCGCGGGCGTTCAGCCAGCGCCGGCGCACCTCGGTGTCGTCACGGGTGAGCAGCACCTGGGCGCAGGCGAAGCCCAGCGGCCCCAGCGCCTCCTCCCAGGCCCGCATCAGGGCGGACTGCCCCGCGGCGGCGGCGGCCTGTTTCTCTGGCAGGGTCAGCTGTCGCTTGCCAAGCCCCAGCCGCCGGCGCCCCAGGGCCACGGCTCCGGACGAGACGATCAGCACCTGTTGCCCGCGCGCCCGCAGCCGCGCGACATCGGCCGCGAAGTCGGCCAGCCAAGCGGCGTTCGCCGCCCCGTCCGGCCCGACCAGCAGGGCGGACCCCACCTTGACGACGACGCGGCGAGCGGCCGCCAGGTTGCTCATGGCCGCCAGGCCTCGGGCTCGGCTTCCTCGGCCGCCACCTCGGCCTTGCGCTGCTGCACCAGGGCGTAGGCTTCCCGCAGCAGCTCGGTGACGCCCAGCTTGGCGACGCCGGAGACCCGGCGCACCTTGACCCCGGCCGCGGCCTCCAGCTCGGCCGCCTTCTCTGCGATGGTCTCTTCGTCGAGGGCGTCGATCTTGTTCAGCGCCAGCAACTCGGGCTTGTCCTCCAGCCCCTCGCCATAGGACTCCAGCTCGTGGCGCACGGTTCGCCAGGCGCCGGCCACGTCCTCCTGCGTGCCATCCACCAGGTGGATCAGCACCGCGGTCCGCTCCACATGCCCCAGGAACCGGGTCCCGATGCCGGCGCCCTCGTGCGCGCCCTCGATCAGGCCGGGGATGTCCGCGAGGATGAACCGTTCACCCAGCGAAAGGTCGACCATTCCGAGATTGGGCGCGAGGGTCGTGAACGGATAGTCGGCGATCTTCGGGCGAGCGGCGCTGGCGGCGGCGAGGAAGGTGCTCTTCCCGGCGTTGGGCAGCCCCACAAGCCCGACGTCGGCGATCAGCTTCAGTCGCAGCCAGATCGCCAGTTCCTGGCCGTCCAGCCCCGGGTTGGCATGGCGCGGCGCCTGGTTCACCGGACCCTTGAAGTGGGTGTTGCCGAAGCCGCCGTTGCCGCCTTTGGCCAGCAGCACGCGCTGGCCCATGTGGTCCATGTCGACGATCAGCTCCTTGTCCTCGTCGAGGACCTGGGTGCCCACGGGGACCTTCAGGACCACGTCGTCGCCGGCCGCGCCGTGGCGGTTGCGGCCCATGCCGTGCACGCCGGTGCCGGCGCGGAAGTGCTGCTGGTAGCGGTAGTCGATCAGGGTGTTCAGCCCCTCCACCGCCTCGATCCAGACGTCGCCGCCCCGACCGCCGTCGCCGCCGTCCGGGCCGCCGTACTCGATATATTTCTCGCGCCGGAACGAGACGGCGCCGCCGCCGCCGTCGCCGCTGCGCACATAGACTTTGACCTGGTCGAGGAACTTCATCGGGAAACGAGCCGTACGGTGAGCGCGGCAGCGAGCGACTTGACGGCCGCGCCGGGCAGGAGGGGAAGAATGCCGCTGTCGAAGGCCGGACGGGCGCCCATGAAGCTGGCCAGCCCCGCCCAGCCCACCAGCAGCACGATGACGTGGCCGCCGACGAACAGGGCGGTCAGGGCCATCCAGCCCTTGGCCTTCTCGGCGCCACGGCCGCAGATCCAGGCGGCCGCCGCCATCCCGGCCAGGAACCCGGCGGTGTGGCCGACGACGGCCTTCCAGCCGCTCGCCCCGCCCGCCAGCACCGGCAGGCCGAACGCGGCGCACGCCAGCCACGCCGCGACGATCCCAAGCCCCAGCCGGCCGCCGAACAGCCCGGCCAGCACGAACAGCGCATAGGTCTGCAGCGCGATCTGCACGGGCCCGATCGGCAACGAGACCCGCGACGCCGCGGTCATGGCCACGACGCCCGCCACCACGATCGCGGCCTGGACGGGCAACGCGTGGCCTTGCGCAGCGGATCGGCGGGATGCGGCGGCGGTCATGACGCGGCCATTAGCACAGAACAGGCCCCCCACCCCAAAGGTGTGATCCCGGTTTCGCGAAGCGAACACCGGGACCCGGGATGGCTGGCCACCGCGGCACGCGCCGACGATGGTCTGGCGCCTATGGATCCCGGACAAGCCGCGGGCGCGGCTTTCCGGGATGACACGGAGAGGTGAAGCACTATGCCAGCCAGACCATCATGCGCGTCGGAACCGCGGCCCCGCCGCGGGCGACGCTGGGGCGGGGCTCGACGTCGCCGGTGTAGAGGAACCCGGCCTTGCACAGCACCTGGCCCGAAGCAGGGTTGTCGGCGAAATGCCCCGCCCACACCACGTTCTTGCGCCAGTCCGAGCCGGCCCAGCGCAGCGCGCCCGTCACGGCTTCGGTGGCGTAGCCGCGGCCCCAGAACGGCCGGCCGAACCA
>DASVNS010000437.1:0-2431 GCA_036383735.1 Phenylobacterium sp.
CCGCTCGACGGCGCCGGCAGGGCGCTGAAGCCCGGCGGTCCAGCCGCCGATGGCGCGCCGCCGCCACCGGCAAAGAACGGATTGGCGGCGCGCGCGGCCAGCGCCTGGTCGCGCGCCTGCTGGACCGCCGGATCGACCGGCTTAGCGGGCGTCGAGCCCGCTCCGCCGGCGGGGCCGGGGAGGGCGCCCGGCGGCGGGAGGCTGGCCGTGCCGGGCGGAGCGATCGCTTGCATCGCCGGATCGCCATAGCCCTTGGCATAGCGGTCCGTAAGGCTGGAGGTGGTGGGGGTGACGTCCGTCGCCGGCTGACTGGCGGGCTCCTTCGGCGCTGGCTGATGGGCGCCGCCGAAGCCGATATAGAAGCCCAGCGCCACGATGGCGGCCAGGACCCCGGCGCCGGCCAGCAGGTAGCGACGGTTCCAGCGGGTGACGGGCAGGCGCGGCGCGGCGAGCACGCTCGCCGGCGGGACCTTGCCGGCGTGCTCCGCTGTCTCCGGGGGCGGCTCGGGCGGCAGATAGGCCATGGCCTAGCTCCGATCCTTCGTGCGGGTGATCCGCACGACGGTCTGGGGCTTTTCACCGATGCGCAGCTCGGCGACATCGATCAGACGATCGACGATGTAATAGCCGTTCAGATAGCGATAGTTGACGAGTTGGGCCTTGTCTCCCGGTCCCACCAGGAACAGCGGCGGCGCCTCGGTCGCCGCCATGTTGACCGGGAACTGAACGTAGGTCTTGGTCCCGTCATCGAACACCCGAAGAGGCTGCCAGCGCGGCGCCTTGCCATGCACGGCCTCGACCCGGTAGCCGAAATGCAGCTGGTCGATGGAGAGGTTCGAGGCGACCACGGTCTGGGCCTGCGCCGCCTGGACCGCCTGCGCGGCGGACATGGCCTGCAACTGTTCCTGCGGATAGTTCCAGCTGACCGCGCTGGTGTAGGTTCCGCCCTCGCGGCTGGAGGCCTCGATGAGATAGGACCGTTGGTCTGTCGTGAGCACGATGTTGGTCCGAAGTCCGCCGCGGATCGGTTTGAGCAGCACCACCACCTGCTGATTGGCGCCAGCGCCCTGGGCCGTCTCGCCCAGCACCCAGCGCACGGTGTCCCCAGCGGCCTTGGCCACCAACTTTTCGCCGGGCCGCAACATGATCGCGGTCAGGAAGTGTGGACTGGTCTGCACCTCGTAGAGCCGGCCGGCCTCGTAGTCGTAAAAGAGCGTGGCGTTGATGTAGGCGTCCGGCCTCGGATAGCTGCGCGCCTCGTCATTGGCCGTGCGGACGGTAGCCGAGCCCGGGAGGATGCGGGATTTTCGCCATCGGTGCGGTGACGCGACCAGCCTTGCCGGCGCCGGCGCGATCGAAGCGGCCGCGCCCGCGGCAGGACCCTTGGCCACACCCCTTGGCGCCCCGGCCGGCGGAACCTGGGCCAGAGCTGGGCCGACGATGAGCGACAGAGCCAGGACCGCACGGGCGAGCGAACGATTGGCGGGGGTGCGGCTGGCGCTCATAGCTCACGACTCCATTGGAAGGCGGTGATGTAGACGCCCAGGGGATTGGCCCGCAGCTCAGCCTCATTTGTCGGCGGCTGGATCTTGGTGGTGAACAGCCCCGTCCAGGCCACGGTGGAGGTGGTGGCGCCCTGGTCGAAGGTCGTCTCGCGCCACTGCACCTGGTAGGTGGTCGGGCTGCGGGCCAGGACCGACACCACCTCGACACTGATCGCCTGGGAGCCAGCGCCCGCGAACGGGTCGTGGGCCTTGGCGTAGTCGTTGAGCTGGCCGATGGCGGGGCCCGCGACGAAGTGGTAGGCGCCCGTCCAATTGTCGCGGATGACGATGGGGTCGATGCTCTTGGAGCGGGTCCGCGTCACCCAGTCGGCGAGGAAATAACCGATTTCGGCGGACGAGGGGGTGTAGCTGCGGCCAGCCAGTTCGATGCGCCCTGGCCGCCCATACTTGTCGATCGGCACGACATAGGTCGCGATCGTCCGCGTCGAGCCCTGGTAGATCAGACCGCCGACGGCGAGAGCGGTTACGGCCCAGCCCGCGAAGGCCATCAGCCGCCAGTTGCGGGCCTGAACGACCGGCGCGCCGATTCGGCGATCCCACTCCTGGCCCGCCCGGGCATAGGGACCTTCAAGCGGCGCCGAGCCGCCATAGCGGTCATTGGCGCGGCGAAACGGGGACATCATCTCTCGGGGCTCCTCACTCGGCCTCGGGGTCGTCAGGTCGGGTCGAGCTGGCGGTCATGCCGGGCCCGCCGTCCGTGGGCTGCGCCGCGGCGGCGCCAGCGCCGCGCGCCAAGTCACCCAGATCGCCGCCTCGGCGGGCCTCAGCGCGGGCAATGGTGTCCGCCGGTGGAGGGGGTGGCGGAGGCTCATCCTCCCCACCGTCCGCCTCGCCCCCAAACGCCCGGGCGGCGGCCGAGCGGAGCG
>DASVNS010000438.1:0-4502 GCA_036383735.1 Phenylobacterium sp.
TCGCCGTCCGAGCTGGGCCAAGGCGCCGCCGTGCCCGCCCCGTCGCCGCTGGCGGCGGCGCAGGGGCTGGGACGGTTTCGGCGCGGCGACCTGATCCACCGGCTGCTGCAACTGCTGCCCGACCTGCCCGAGGCCGAGCGCGCAGCCGGCGCGGCCGCCCTGCTGGCGCGCGAGCCCGACATCTCCGACCCCCAGCGGGCCGAGATGGCCGAGGCGGCGCTGTCGGTGCTGAACGACGCCCGTTTCGCCGAGGTGTTCGGCCCCGGATCGCGCGGCGAGATCGCAGTCGCCGGAACCGCGGCCGCCCTGCCGCCGGGCCTGAGGATTTCTGGCCGCATCGACCGCCTGGTGGTGCTGCCGGACCGGGTTCTGGTGGTGGACTTCAAGACCAACCGGCCCTCGCCCGGCGCCATCGAAACCGCCGATCCGGCCTATCTGCGCCAGATGGCGCTCTACTGCGCGGTGCTGGCGGACGTCTTCCCCGGCCGCCGCATCGAGGCCGCCCTGGTGTGGACGGATGGCCCGAAGCTGATGCCGGTTCCAGAAAAGCTCGTGGTCCGCACCCTTGCCGAGCTCCGCCTTGCCGGTTGATACAAGGTCAGGGGCCGCCTACATGCCCTTTCGACAGGCCGTGGCGGACCGCCACCGCGCCATAGGAGTTTTCAGATGAGCACCGTGAAGGTCACCGACGACACCTTCCAGGCTGACGTGCTGGGGTCCGAGACCCCTGTGCTGGTCGATTTCTGGGCCGACTGGTGCGGTCCCTGTAAGCAGATCGCGCCGGCGCTGGAACAGCTGTCGGACGAACTGGCCGGCAAGGTGACCATCGCCAAGCTCGACATCGAGCAGAGCCCGACCACGCCCTCGCGCTACGGCGTGCGCGGCATCCCGACCATGATGCTGTTCAAGGGCGGCCAGATGGCTTCCATGAAGGTCGGCGCCATGCCCAAGCAAAAGATCCTCGAGTGGCTCGCCGAAGCCGGCGTCGCCGCCTGAGTTGACGGATTTCGTCAGTCGTCGCTGCGCCTCGGCCGGCGGCGGCTGACGATCCAATTCACGATCCGGCTGGCGATCAGCCAGCCGATGAGCCAGCCGAACATCACCGTCGGTCCACGTCCGTAGACGTGGATCAGCACCGCGAGCACCACCACGGCCACGGCCAGGGTGACCAGCCACGGGATCGGCAGCGCCAGGCGCCAGGTGCGCTTACCAAACATCAGCTGGACCCCATCACGTCGGCCAGGTCTCCGGGCTCATGGCCAGCACTTCGCCGGCGAAGTGCAGGCCGCCGCAGATCAGGACGTGGGGCGCGGGACCGTCGGTTTCCAGGGCGCGGGCCACGGCGTCGGAGACGTTGGCCGAGGTCTCGGGCGACAAACCCGCCTTCAACGCCGCGTCCACCAGCTCGTCCGTGGTTGCGGCGATGGGGCTGTCGAAATTGGTGGTGATCAATCGCGGGCGCATTTCGGCGAAGGGGCGGAAGAAGCCCTCGGCGTCTTTCCTGGCGAACATGCCGGTGACCAGCACCAGGGGCCGCGGATCGCGGTCGATGAGGCGGGAGGCCGCTTCCGCCAGCGCGCGGCCCGCGTGCGGATTGTGGCCGCCGTCCAGCCAGAGATCGGCGCCCCGGGCCTTGGCCAGCTCGGCCAGCGGCCCGGCGGTCAGCCGCTGCATGCGCGCCGGCCAGACGGTCGAGGTCACGCCGCGGCCCAGGTCCTCGTCCGACAGCTCGCGGTCCAGGGTCAGGGCGGCAGCCACCGCCAGCCCGGCGTTGGCGAACTGATAGCCGCCGAACAGGCTGGGCGCCGGCAGGTCCAGCAGTCGTTCGGGCATTTGCACCAACAGCCGGCCGCGCTCTTCCCAGGCGTCGAAGTCGCGGCCCATCAGCAGCATGGGGGCCATGCGGTCGTCCGCCTCGCGCTCGATCATCTCCAGCGCCTCGTCGTGCTGGCGCGCCACCACCACCGGCCGGCCGTGCTTGATGATCCCGGCCTTCTCCCAGGCGATCTTCGGCAGGCCGGGACCCAGCATCTCCAGGTGGTCGTAGTCGACGGGTGTGATCACGCTGACCGCCGGGGCGTCGAAGACGTTGGTGGCGTCGAACCGGCCGCCCAGGCCCACTTCGACGATGCACAGGTCGGCCGGGGTCTCGGCGAAAGCCAGCAGCGCCAGGACGGTGGTGATCTCGAAGAAGCTGATGTCCTGCCCGTCGTTGGCCGCTTCCAGTCGCTCGGTGAGGTCGGTGAGCTGTTCGTCGGTGATCAGCTTCCCCGCCAGCCGGATCCGCTCGGCAAAGCGCACCAGGTGTGGCGAGGTGAGCGCATGCACCCGCAGGCCCGCCGCCTCGGCGATGGCCCGCAAGTAGGCGACGGTCGAGCCCTTGCCGTTGGTGCCTGCCACATGGATCACCGGCGGCAGTCTCTTGTGCGGGTTTCCCACCGCCGCCAGCAGCCGCTCCACCCGGCCCGTCGTCAGGTCGATGAGGGTGGGGTGATTGGCCCGCAGCCGCTGGATCACCGCGTCGGAGGCGCGGATCAGGTCGTGGGTGGCGTCTGGGGGAAGGTTCACTGACATCGACGCGCCTCCTCTCCCCCCGGCGAAGCCGGAGAGGGAGAGGGTAGGGAGAGGGCGGCGCCGACCGGACGACCGGCAAGATGGCGGACCAGGCGGGTCCTCGTCAGACCGCAGGCGTCGCCCAGCCGCTCTCTCCCTACCCTCTCCCTTCGCGGGGGAGAGGAGGCGCGGCGGCGGACATGCGCTGTCGGTTCAGGCGGCGGAGGAAAGGCGCTCACGCCCCATCATAAGGGTCTTGAGGATAGAACTCAGCTTTTCTGGAAGATCGGCGCGCGGCACGACCTGGTCGACCATGCCGTGCTCCACCAGGAACTCCGAGCGCTGGAAGCCCGGCGGCAGGATTTCGCGGATGGTCTGCTCGATCACGCGCCGGCCCGAGAAACCGATGGTGGCGTTGGGTTCGGCCAGATGCACGTCGCCCAGCATGGCGTAGGAGGCGGTCACCCCGCCCGTCGTCGGATCGGTCAGCACCACCACGTAGGGCAGGCCGGCGGCCTTGACCTCGTTCAGCGCCAGCGTGGTCCGCGCCATCTGCATGAGCGACAGCGTGCCCTCCTGCATCCGCGCGCCACCCGAAGCGGTGAAGATCACCAGCGGGACCTCGCGCCTGACGGCCTCTTGCGCCGCCCGGACGAAGGTCTCGCCGGCGGCCATGCCCAGCGAGCCGCCCATGAACGTGAAGTCCTGGACGATCACGACGACCGGCTGGCCCCGGACATGGCCATAGCCCACCGCCATGGAGTCCTGCTCGCCGGTGGCCTTGCGGGCCGCTTTCAATCGCTCGGGATAGGGCTTGTCGTCGGGGAACTGCAGCGGGTCGTCCGCCACCACCGGCGTGGCGATCCGCTCGTATTTGGCGTCGTCGAAGGTGTAGTCGAGGCGCAGCTTCGAGCCGATGCGCATGTGGTTGCCCGAAGGCGTCACCCACATGGCGGCCTCGAGGTCGGGCCGGTACAGCATCTCGCCGGTGTCCGGATCCTTGACCCACAGGTTCTCGGGCGTGTCCTTCTTGGTGAGGCCACGGACGCCGGGGGCGATCCGCGAGAGCCAGCCTCGGCGGCGCTCGGCGGTGGGCCTGCCGGCCTTGTCGTTACGGTGTTCAGCCATCGCCATGGGTTTCAGACCGCCGTGAGGCCCTGACGCGCGGAGCGCACAGCCTTGGCCAGGGAATCCACCTTGGAAAGAACTCGCCGCGTCACGTCTTCGTTCAAATTCACTGCTTCGGCCACTTCGTCCACCAGGGCGGAGCCGACGACCACCGCATCGGCGACCTGCGCTATAGCCGATGCGCGTTCCGGTGTCTTGATGCCGAAGCCCACCGCAACCGGAAGGCCGGACGCGCGGCGGACGCGCTCGACGTGCGGGGCGACGGCGCCAGCGTCGGCTTCCTTCACCCCGGTCACGCCTGCGACCGACACATAGTAGACGAAGCCCGAGGCGCGCCGGATCACCGTGGGCAGGCGCTTGTCGTCCGTGGTCGGCGTGGTCAGGAAGATCAGCGCCATGCCGTTGGCTTCCAGCGCGTCGGCCAGCGGATCGGCTTCTTCCGGCGGGCAGTCCACGATGATCAGGCCGTCGACACCCGCCTCGGCCGCGTCGCGTGCGAACGCCGCGAAGCCCCAGGTCACCAGCGGGTTCATATAGCCCATGAGGATCACCGGCGTGGTCCGGTCGCCCTCGCGGAAGCTGCGGATCAGGTCCAGCGTCCCCTTCAGGGTCATGCCCTTGGCCAGCGCCCGCTGCGCCGCACGCTGGATCGGCGGCCCCTCGGCCATGGGGTCGGAGAACGGGAAGCCCACCTCGATCAGGTCGGCGCCGGCCGCGGGCAGGCCCTTCAGGATCGCCAGCGCGGTCGCCGCGTCCGGATCGCCGGCCATCACATAGGGGACGAAGGCGGCCCGGCCCTCGGCCTTCAAGGCCGCGAAACG
>DASVNS010000439.1:0-5505 GCA_036383735.1 Phenylobacterium sp.
CTGCGCAGCCTATACGCTCTCGGGTCTTAGGCCGATCCTCTGGGTCGAGACCCTGGCGCATGGGGAGAAGATGGCGTTGCTGGCCGAGTTGGTGGCGATTTCGCTGAACCTTCGCGAGTCTCGGACGGGCAACCTGCGCCACTCCGCACGGGCAGAGGCCGCCGAAATCGCCGCCCTCTGCGGGGCCGACATCTCCGCCCATTGGACGCCGGACGCCGGCTATCTGAGCAGTCATTCGAAGAAGCAGTTGCTGGCGCTCCTTGAGGAGATGGGCGTCGAGGACGATCGGGCTAAGACGCTCAAGAAGGCCGAGCTGGTCGCCTTCGTCGCCGAGACTGCCGCGGAACGGCAATGGGCTCCCGCGGTCCTGGCGTGGGATCGCACTTCGGTCGAAGAGATTGAGGCCGGATCCGAGGACCCAGGGGAGCACGCCGTGATCGAAACGACGGTCGGGGCTGACTCTGCCGGCGAACCGATCGATCAGATCGCGGCCTAGTGAGGCTCGAGCCCCCGCTTCACGGCGGGGGCTCTTGCTCTGCGTCCGGCTAGCGCTTGCCGCGCGGCCATTTGGCCATGGCGAACAGAAACAGCAGAACCGCCACCAGGGCGGCCAGCTGCCATGGGCCCGTGACCGCGGCCACGACGACCGCTGGGTTGAATGAAGACATGTCGATCTCACCGGCCGCGACGTTCGCGGCCTTTCGATGGAGTGGAGATCGTCCCTGCGCGGCCCTTGGCCCAGCCACGCGGCGCCCATCACGGCGCGGAGATCGGCGTCCGTTTTACGTCCGGACTGAAGACGGGGCGCGACCCCGCTATCGGCGTCTCGATCAAGTCCGGGGCGTCGGGGCCTGGGCTGGCCCCGTCGGACTAAGCCTGATGTAGGCGCGGCGCCGGCCGACGCAAGCGGCCCGACCAGGAGGAAAGGAAGGGGCCGGACGGGCGAGCCCGTCGGGACTGGAGGGAGGCGCCTTCCGCCGCGGGTGATCGGACCTCCGCCATGAACGCCCTGCTCCCGCTCTTCGCCGCCGTCGACGACGCCGCCGATCACCGCGCGGCCAACCTCCTGGCCGCCGCCCGCGCCCTGACGCCGCAACTCAATCGCTCGCGGCCGTTGGATCGCCGGCTGGTGGCCAATGTGATGACCACGACCTTCGGGGGATCTGACGCGCAGGGCGTGTGGCTCTGGCGGGACGCCTATGACGCCATAGAGGCGGCGTTAGTGCTGCAACTGCGCCGCCTCAGTCCCCAGATCGGCCGTCTGGAGGACGCGCCGGCGGAGATCGTCGCCCTACTGGCCAATCTCGCCGACCTCAGCCTGACCCACTCGCGCCGCAGCGAGGAACAGCTGGCGCTGGACCAGTTTTCGACTCCACCGCAGCTGGGCGCTCTGGCCGTCCTCGCCGCCCAGGTTCGCCCGGACGACCTGGTGCTGGAACCCTCCGCCGGCACCGGCCTCCTGGCCATTCTGGCGGAAGCTTGTGGCGCGAACCTGACCCTCAACGAGGTGTCCGCCGGCCGCGCTACCCTGCTCGAGGGCCTCTTTCCCGTCGCGGCCCGCTCGCAGCATGATGCGGAACACCTGCGCGACATGCTTGCCACCTCCGGCGCCTTCCATGTCGCCCTGGTCAACCCGCCCTTCCAACACCTGGACGCCCATCTGCACGCAGCGCTGGACTGTCTGGCCGATGGCGGGCGGCTGTCCGCCATCGTTCCGGCCCGGCTGTTCGATGATGCGCCGGCGATGCGGGCCCTCGGTGCGCGCGGCCCGATCATGCTGCGCCTCGCCTTCCCGGCTCGCGCCTACGCCAAGCATGGCGCCTCGGTTGAGACCGGGCTCCTGGTGATCGATCGCGGCGCGCCCTGCTCCGAGATACCGCTGGTCCGTTCGGCCGAAACGCTGGCGGACGCCGCCGCCGCAGCAGCGGGCGTCTTGGCGCGTCCGACGGCGCGGCCACGCCCGTTTCGCACCGTGAATCAGGCCGCCCTGCTGGTTCCCCGCGCCCGCGCGCTGGCGGCGCCGTCCCATCGGCTGGCCTTCCTGTCGAACACCGCGCCGGTCGCCTACGAGACCTGCGCCTGGTCCGGTGAAGGCCATGACGTCGGGCTCTACCAGGCCTATGCGCTTGGCCGCATTCGCTTCCCCAAGGTCTCGGCCCACCCCTCACCACTGGTGGAATCCGGGCCGATGGCGTCGGTGGCGCCCCCGGCGCCAACCTATCGCGCCGTCCTACCGGCGAGGATCGCCGAACAGGCGCTGGTCTCCGATGCACAGATGGAGACGGTCATCTATGCCGGGGAAGCCCACGCCCAGATGCTTCCGGGTGCGTGGATCCTCGGCGAGGCGGCCCACCAGCTCATTCTGGTCAAGGACGACCATCCTGGCGCCGTGTCGTTCCGCAAGGGCTTCTTCCTGGGCGACGGGACCGGCTGCGGCAAGGGCCGGGAGATCGCCGGCGTCATCGCCGACAACCTGGCGCAGGGGCGCCACCGGGCTGTCTGGCTGTCGAAGAACGATGCCCTGCTGGAGGACGCCCGTCGCGACTGGGGCGCCATTGGCGGGGCCGGACCGGACATCACCCCGCAGTCGTCGTGGAAACAGGTCGACGCCATCCGGCTAGACCGGGGCATCCTCTATTCGACCTACGCCACCCTGCGCCAGCCCGCGCGGGGCGACCGGCCCTCGCGGCTGGACCAGATCGTCACCTGGCTGGGGGCGGACTTCGACGGGGTGATCGTCTTCGACGAGGCCCATGCCATGGCCAATGCCGCCGGCGGCGGCAAGGGAAGCCGGGGGCCGAAGAAGGCCTCCCAACAGGGTATGGCGGGCCTGGCCCTGCAGAACCGCCTACCTAACGCCCGCATCCTCTACGTCTCGGCGACCGGGGCGACCACGCCGGAGAACCTGGCCTACGCCGCCCGGCTGGGCCTGTGGGGCGGGCCAGAGGCCCCCTTCCCCACCCGCGAGACCTTCATGGACGCCGTGGAGACCGGCGGCGTGGCGGTAATGGAGCTGATCGCGCGCGAGCTGAAAGCCATGGGCCTCTACATCGCCCGATCGTTGTCATTCGACGGCGTCGAGTATGAGGCGCTGCATCATCGGCTCACGGACGATGACATCGCCATCTGGGACGCCTGGGCCGACGCCTACCAGCTGATCCACCAGAACCTGCACGCCGCCCTGGAGGCGGTCGGCATCAACGAGGACGGCAAGGCCAAGTCCGGCCAGGCCGCCTCGGCTGTCATGTCGGCGTTCGAGGGGGCCAAGCTGCGGTTCTTCGGCAATCTCCTGGCCGGCCTGAAGTCTCCTTCCCTCGTGGCCGCGATCCGGCGGGACCTCGCCCAGGGCCGCTCAGCCGTGGTGCAGGTCGTCTCGACCAATGAGGCGGTGATGGAGCGCCGCCTGGCCGAGATCCCGGCCGAGGAATGGAACAACCTTGCGGTCGACCTGACGCCCAAGGACCAGGTGCTCGACTACCTGATGGGCGCCTTCCCGGTGATGGCGATGGACGCCGTCGAGGATGACGAGGGCGCGGTGACCCTGGTCCCGGTGATGGTCGACGGCGTGCCCGTGGTCAGCCAGGAGGCCCTGCGCCTGCGCGACGAGCTGGTCACCCACTTGGCCTGCCTGCCGGCCGTTGCGGGCGTTTTGGACGCGGTCCTCGACGCGCTCGGCACGGAGCTGGTGGCCGAGATCACCGGCCGCAGCCGCCGGGTGGTCCGCCGGGACGGCCGCCGCGTGGTGGAGCGCCGCAGCGCCTCGGCCGCCAAGGCGGAGACCGACGCCTTCATGGCCGGCAGGAAGCGGGTGCTGGTGTTCTCCGACGCTGGCGGCACGGGGCGCAGCTACCACGCCGACCTCGGTGTCGCGAACCAGCAGCGCCGGGTCCACTATCTGGTCGAGCCCGGCTGGCGGGCCGACGCGGCTATCCAGGGCCTAGGCCGTTCGCATCGGACCAACCAGGCCGTGGCGCCGTTGTTTCGGCCCGTGACCACGGACATCCACGGCGAGAAGCGCTTCACCTCGACCATAGCCCGACGCCTGGACAGCCTGGGCGCCCTCACCCGGGGCGAGCGGCGGACCGCCGGCAACGGCCTCTTCCGCGCCGAGGACAACCTGGAAAGCCCCTGGGCGCACCGCGCCCTTCAGGCCTTCTACATCGGCCTGCACTTCGGCAACGTCGAGGCGATGGACCGGGAGACTTTCGAGGCCAAGACCGGACTGCGGCTGGTCGACCACGAGGGCAACCTCAAGAAGTCCGACGACATGCCGCCAATGAACACCTTCCTGAACCGGCTGCTGGCCTTGCGGATCGCCGACCAGAACAGCCTGTTCGCCGCCTTCGACGCGATCCTGACCTCGATCCTGGAGCGGGCCCAGGCGTCCGGAGCCCTGGACCGGGGCATGGAGGACATCGTCGCCGACGACGTGGTGATCTCGGACGAGGAGGTGATCCGTACCGACGCCGTCACCGGCGCGGAGACCCGGCTGACCCGCTTCCAGATCCGCACGGTGCGCCAGCTGACCTCGGCCGAGGAGGCTCTGGCGGGACTCGACCGTGACGGGCTGATCTTCGCCGTCAACAGCAAGTCCGGCCGCGCGGCCCTCGTCGTCCAGGGACTCACCACGACCAACGACGACGACCGGCTGATCCCCGCCGTGCGCCTGATCCGCCCGGAGAAGCGCAGCATCGCTTCGCTCAAGGGGTTCGAAGAATCGGCTTGGGAAGACTCCGGCGAAGCG
This sequence comes from Phenylobacterium sp., assembly GCA_036383735.1. Lineage (GTDB taxonomy): Bacteria > Pseudomonadota > Alphaproteobacteria > Caulobacterales > Caulobacteraceae > Phenylobacterium. The sequence continues at coordinate 4,745 of DASVNS010000439.1, forward strand.
GCCTGGCGCGTGGCCTGGGACGCCGAGATCGCTCAGGCCGATCCGTGGGTGTCGCGTGACCTGGTGCTGGTCTCGGGCCTGTTGCTACCCATCTGGTCGAGCCTGCCGGACAAGGCGACGTCGGTTCGGCGTCTGAAGGCTCCGGACGGCCGTCGCTGGCTGGGTCGGGTGCTCGATCCCGGGCAGGCGCCGCAGCTGAAGGTCGCCCTGGGCCTGACCGACACCGCCAGCGCCTTTGGCGACGGAGCCAGGGCCGCGCCTCTGGTGCTGCGGGAGGGCGCCTCGCTCGCCCTGGCGGGCGGACTGTGGTTGCGCAGATCCAAGGTCATGGACCGCTACCGGATCGAGGTTGTCGGGGCCGCCTCACAGCGATCCGCCTTCACGGCGCTCGGCTGCTTCGTCGAGATCATCGCCTATACGGCGCGGGTGTTTGTGCCGACCGATCAGCCGGAGGTGCTCACAGCCATCCTGGCCAAGTGGCCCGTGCAGTCGGTCCTGCCCGCAGCAGCCTGATCGGATGGAAGGCGAGCTGCCGGCGACCAATCGGCGGCTCGTTCTCTGCGGGGCGGCGCGAAGCAAAGGGAGGAGGAAGGGCCGGAGGCCAGCGAGCCGGGCGGAGTGTGGTCTCGCGCCCGCGCGTCGGGAGCTTCCAATGTTCAGAAACACGCCGCCCCGCGAGGGAGACGCCTCGCCCTGGGGCGCGATCGATGGCGTCACGCCGCTTGGGCCGGAGGCCGCGGCCGTCACCACGGCCTCCCACG
>DASVNS010000440.1:0-11283 GCA_036383735.1 Phenylobacterium sp.
CCCTGCAGATCTTCGTCAAGGACACCATCAGCCTGCTGGACGACCAGCTGAAGATCGACGTCGGCTTCAAGGGCCTCGACATCGACTACCAGATCTCGGGCCACCGCAATCCGGCCGACTTCATCAACAGCCGCACGCCAACGATCAAGGACAACTGGAAGGACTACTTCCTGCCGCAGGTGGGCGTGGTCTGGTCGGCCACCGACCGCGAGCAGGTGTTCGCGTCCTACTCCGAGAACATGGCCCTGCCGCGCGGCGCCGACGACATCTTCTCCGCCGCCAGCCCCCTTGCGCCCGGACCTGATGCCGAAAAGGCCAAGAACTATGAGCTGGGCGTGCGAACCAACCAGCCCACGTTCAACGCATCGCTCGTCGCCTACTTCACCAAGTTCGACAACCGCCTGCAGTCGTTCTCCGCCCCTGTGCCGGGCAGCCCGACCAACGAGACGTTCTTCCAGAACGTGGGGGCGGTCGAAGCCCACGGCGCGGAGTTCAGCGGCCAATGGAAGCCCGAACTCTTCGGCGGCAAGATCTACTTCAACGCCAACGTTTCGTACAACGTCTCGAAATTCAAAGACAATTTCGCGTCGTTTACGATCGCCGGCAACAAGGTCCCGGACTTCCCGAAATGGCTGTTCCAGGGCGGGATCACCTACGAGGCGGCGCCGGGCGCGCTCCTCAACCTGTCGGCCCGCACGATCTCCAAGCGCTACAGCAACTTCACCAATACGGAGACGACGGGCGGCTACACCATCCTCAACGCCTATCTCGATCTCGGGGACGGCGTCTTTGTCGGCCCGTTGAAGAACGTGAAGGCGCGCGTCAACATCGATAACCTGCTGAACAAGGACTACCTGGGCGCCATTTCGCCTAGTCCGACCGTCAGTACGCCGGCCCCCTTCCGGCCCGGGCCGCGCCGGACGGTGCAGGTCACCCTGTCCACCGAATTCTAAGGGCGGCGGCGGGCCAGCCCTGGCCCGCCCCCCATCCACCCTGCGGCGTTCTCAGCCGCAGGCCTTGCAACAACGCCCGCGCGCCGCGACAAATCCGTTGTCGCGGCGCGTTGCGTTTACGGGTGTCCTCTTTCCCCGATTTGATAAAGGTGGTGGACCGCCGGGGTGCTTGACGGGTGCGAAAAAAGAACGCACTCAGGACCGCCGGTGCGGTCCTCGCCAGGACGTGCAGCACCACAGGCGACCGTTGTCGGCCCGCCGTAACCAGAGGATCGATATGTCCGGCTCACCCAATTCCGCGACGCCTCCCAAGCCCCGCAACGCCACCGCCGTCATCGTCGGCGCCGGCGACTACATCGGGGGCGAGATCGCCAAGAGGTTCGCCGCCGAAGGCTACATCGTATTCGTCGGCCGCCGTCAGGCCGAGAAGCTGGAGCCGCTGAAGGCGGAGATCGAGGCCGCCGGCGGGCGGATCGAGACCCGGGGTCTCGATGCTCGCAGCGAGGAGGCGATGGTGGCCTTCTACGAGGAGGCCGAGCGGATGGCGCCGATCGAGGTGTCCGTCTTCAACATCGGCGCGAACGTGAACTTCCCGTTGCTGGAAACCACGTCGCGCGTGTTCCGCAAGGTCTGGGAAATGGCCTGCTTCGCCGGGTTCCTGAGCGGGCGTGAAGCCGCCAGGCACATGCTGCCGCGCGGCTCGGGGTCGATCTTCTTCACCGGTGCGACCGCCGGCCTGCGGGGCGGCAACGGCTATGCCGCCTTCGCCAGCGCCAAGTTCGGTCTGCGCGCGGTGGCTCAGGCGACCGCGCGTGAACTGGGTCCGCAGGGGATCCACGTCGCCCACCTGATCATCGATTCCGGTGTCGACACCGCCTGGGTCCGCGAGCGGATCGCCGAGGGGGCCCGCAACGGCCTTACGCCGGACCGGGTCCTGATGCGCCCCGCCGCGGTCGCCGAGGCTTACTGGGCGCTGCATCAGCAGCCGAAGGACGCCTGGACCTTCGAGCACGAGATCCGTCCCGCCGGCGAACCCTGGTGATGCGAGGGGCGCCGGCTTGCCGGCGCCCATGCCGCGGCCGGGAAGGCGAAGCCGGCAATCCCCGTCCCGGCGCCTCCGCCCATAGGCTCCGCCTCCGCCGACTTGATTTTTCGACCTGCGCGTGAAGTTGATCGTGGCTGTTTTTGACAGTTGCGGCTGGCCGGGCGCGTTCGGATCATGCCGCGGCGTACGTCAGTGCGTATGGGAAGGACGGCCTGGGCGGCATGAGGAAACTTGCTTCGGCGCTCGACGCCGGCTCCGCCGCCTTCGTCGCCAATGCCGAGGTCAACCGCGGCCTGGTCGCGCAGCTTCGCGAGCGGACCGGCAAGGTCGCCCTGGGCGGCCCGGAGCCTTCGCGCCAGCGCCATGCGTCCCGCGGCAAGCTGTTGCCGCGCGAGCGGGTCATGCGGCTGCTGGACCCGGGCGCGCCGTTCCTGGAGGTGGGTCAGCTGACCGCCTTTGGGGTCTATGGCGATGAGGCGCCCGCCGCGGGTGTGATCACCGGCATCGGCCGGGTGTCGGGGCGCGAGGTGATGATCGTCGCCAACGACGCCACGGTGAAGGGCGGAGCCTATTTCCCGCTGACGGTGAAGAAGCATCTCCGCGCCCAGGAGATCGCCATGCAGAACCGGCTGCCGTGCGTCTACCTGGTGGACAGCGGCGGCGCGAACCTGCCGCACCAGGCCGAGGTGTTCCCGGATCGCGACCATTTCGGGCGGATCTTCTTCAACCAGGCCCGGATGAGCGCCGAGGGGATCGCCCAGATCGCCTGCGTCATGGGAAGCTGCACGGCGGGCGGCGCCTATGTGCCGGCCATGTCCGACGAGACGGTGATCGTGCGTGGGCAGGGCACCATCTTCCTGGGCGGACCGCCGCTGGTGAAAGCGGCCACCGGCGAGGTGATCACGGCCGAAGAGCTGGGCGGCGCGGACACCCATGGCCGCCGCTCCGGCGTGGTCGACCACGTGGCCGAGAACGACGAGCATGCCCTGGCCATCGTGCGGCGCATCGTCGCCAACCTGAACACCACCAAGCAGGCGGGCCTCCACATGGAGGCGCCGGAACCGCCCGCCTTCGATCCCGAGGAGCTGTACGGCGTCGTGCCCACCGACGTGCGCGCGCCCTACGACGTGCGTGAGGTGATCGCCCGCATCGTCGACGGCTCGAAGTTCGACGAGTTCAAGGCGCTGTATGGCACGACGCTGGTCTGCGGCTTCGCCCGCATCTGGGGCTATCCGGTGGCGATCCTGGCCAACAACGGCGTGCTGTTCTCGGAAAGCGCGCTGAAGGGCGCCCACTTCATCGAGCTCGCAGCCAAGCGGAAGATCCCGCTGGTGTTCCTGCAGAATATCTCGGGCTTCATGGTCGGCGGCCGCTACGAGGCCGGCGGCATCGCCAAGGACGGCGCCAAGCTGGTCACCGCCGTCGCCTCGGCCGAGGTGCCGAAGTTCACCGTGCTGATCGGCGGCTCGTTCGGGGCCGGCAACTACGGCATGTGCGGGCGGGCCTATTCCCCGCGCTTCCTGTGGACCTGGCCCAACAGCCGGATCTCGGTGATGGGCGGGGAGCAGGCCGCCAGCGTGCTGGCCACCGTCCACCGCGACGCCGCCAGCTGGACGCCGGAGCAGGAGGAGGCCTTCAAGGCGCCGGTCCGCCAGACCTACGAGGACGAGGGCAATCCCTACTTCGCCACCGCGCGGCTGTGGGATGACGGCATCATCGACCCGGCCCAGACCCGCGACGTACTGGGCCTGTCCATCTCCGCCTCGCTGAACGCCCCGATCCCCGAGACGCGCTTCGGCGTGTTCCGGATGTGAGCCCGCAAACCGTGTTCAAATCGGTCCTGGTCGCCAATCGCGGCGAGATCGCCCGCCGGGTGTTCGCCACCGCCCGCCGCATGGGCATCGAGACCGTCGCGGTTTTCTCCGACGCCGACGCCACCGCCGCCCACGTGCGCGACGCCGACAGGGCTGTGCGGATCGGACCCGCCGCGGCGCGCGACAGCTACCTCAAAGGCGACCGCGTGATCGCCGCGGCCAAGGCCGCCGAGGCCGAGGCGATCCACCCCGGCTACGGCTTCCTCTCCGAGAACGCCGAGTTCGCCGAGGCGGTGATGGCGGCCGGCCTGGTCTGGATCGGCCCACCGCCCAGCGCGATCCGCGCCATGGGCCTGAAGGACGCCGCCAAGCGCCTGATGGCCGAGGCCGGCGTGCCCGTCACTCCGGGCTATCTGGGCGAGGACCAGAGCCCAGCGCGCCTGAAGGCGGAAGCCGGCGCAATCGGCTTCCCCGTGCTGATCAAGGCGGTGGCCGGCGGCGGCGGCAAGGGCATGCGGCTGGTCGAGACCGCGGCCGATTTCGAGGCGGCGCTTGCGTCCTGCCAGCGCGAGGCCAAGGCCAGCTTCGGCGACGACCGGGTGCTGCTGGAGACCTACGTCACCCGCCCGCGCCACATCGAGGTGCAGGTGTTCGGCGACGTCCACGGCAACGTCGTCCACCTCTATGAGCGCGACTGCTCTCTACAGCGTCGCCACCAGAAGGTGATCGAGGAGGCGCCCGCGCCGGGCATGAGCGAGGCGGCGCGCGCCGCCGTCACGGCGGCGGCGGTCAAGGCGGCGAAGGCCGTGGGCTACGTGGGCGCCGGCACGGTCGAGTTCATCGCGGACGCCAGCCAGGGCCTGCGGGGCGACCGCATCTGGTTCATGGAGATGAACACCCGCTTGCAGGTGGAGCACCCGGTCACCGAGATGGTCACCGGCCTGGATCTCGTCGAATGGCAGTTCCGGGCGGCCGCCGGCGAGCCCCTGCCGCTGACCCAGGACCAGATCACCTGCACCGGCCATGCGGTGGAGGCCCGCCTCTACGCCGAGAACCCGGCCACCGGTTTCCTGCCCTCCATCGGCAAGCTGGAGAGCTTCAGCCTGCCCACCGACGTCCGGGTCGACACCGGCGTCGACGAAGGCGATGCGATCACCCCGTTCTACGATCCGATGATCGCCAAGCTGATCGCGCATGCGCCCAGCCGCGACGAGGCGATCGCCGCGCTGGCCCAGGCCTGCTGTGAGGTCGAGGTGTTCCCGGTCAGGACCAACGCCGGCTTCCTGGTCCGCTGCCTGGAGACCCCGGACTTCATCGCCGGCAGCGTCGACACCGGGCTGATCGGCCGCGAACTCGTGGCGCTTACCGCCCCGGCCGAACCGTCGCCCCAGGCCTTGGCCACCGCCGGCTGGGCCTTCCGCGAAGCCGTCGAACGACGCGCGGGCGCCGTCACCCCATGGACGGGCCTGAAGGGCTTCCGCCTCAACGCCCGCGCCATCGAGACCACGCGCCTGTTCCACGGCGACCGGGCGATCGAGGTTCCGATGCCGCTGGAACCCTCGCGCTTCATCCATGTGGCGAGCGAGGAAGAGGTCGTGGTCTTCGAGGACGGCGAGGCCTTCGCGTTCCGCGACCATCCGCCGGCCGCGGACGCCAGCGGCGCGGCCGGCGATGGCGCCATCCGCGCGCCCATGCCGGGCAAGGTCACCCAGGTCTCGGTCCAGGTTGGCGACAGCGTGCTCAAGGGCCAGCCCCTCCTGACCCTGGAGGCCATGAAGATGGAGCACGCGCTCAGCGCGCCATTCGACGGCGTGGTCGACGAACTCGGCGTTGAGCTCGGTGCGCAGGTGAGCGAAGGCGCTGTGCTTGCTAGGCTTACGTCGTGTAAAGCCGCCATGAATGCCGACGATCCCCTCTAACGGAGTTTGAAATGCGCCGGGCCGCCATCGTGTCCCCCATCCGCACGCCGGTGGGCAAGTTCCAGGGAAGTCTCTCCAGCCTGACGGCCGGCGAGTTGGGAGCGGCGATCCTGCGCGCCCTGGTCGAGCGTACGGGGATCGATCCGGCGCGGGTGGATGACATCGTCTTCGCCCAGGGCTACGGCAGCGGCGAGGCGCCCTGCATCGCCCGTTGGTCGGCGCTTGCGGCGGACTTCCCCATCGAGGTGCCCGGCTATCAGCTGGACCGGCGCTGCGGCTCGGGCCTGCAGGCGGTGATCGACGCCGCCATGATGGTGCAGACCGGCGTGGCGGACGTGGTGGTCGCCGGCGGCGTCGAGAGCATGAGCAACGTCGAATATTATTCCACCGACATGCGCAACGGCGCGCGGGCGGGCTCGGTGACCCTGCACGACCGATTGGCGCGCGGGCGGGTGATGAGCCAGCCGATCAGCCGGTTCGGGGTGATCAGCGGGATGATCGAGACCGCCGACAACCTGGCCCGCGACTATCAGATCAGCCGCGAGGAATGCGACGAGTACGCCGCCACGAGCCATCAACGGGCGGCCAAGGCCTGGGCCGAAGGCAAGTTCGACGATGAACTGGTTCCTGTGAGCGTGCCGCAGAAGAAGGGCGATGCGATCGTCTTCGCCCAGGACGAGGGTGTGCGCGGCGACGCGACGGCCGAGAGCCTCGGCAAGCTGCGCGCCATCGAAAAGGGCGGCGTGGTGACCGCCGGCAATGCCAGTCAGCAGAACGATGCCGCCGCCGCCTGCCTGGTGGTCTCGGAAGACAAGCTGGCCGAGCTGAACCTTGAGCCGATGGGCTGGTTCGTGAGCTGGGCGGCGGCGGGCTGCGACCCCTCGCGGATGGGGATCGGCCCGGTGCCGGCCGTGAAGCGCCTGTTCGAGCGCACCGGCCTCGGCTGGGACGACATCGATCTGGTGGAGCTGAACGAGGCCTTCGCGCCGCAGGTGCTGGCCGTGCTCAAGGGCTGGGGCTGGGACGAGCGCGACCGGCTGAACGTCAACGGCTCGGGTATCAGCCTCGGCCACCCGATCGGCGCCACCGGCGGGCGGATCCTGGCCAACCTGCTGCGCGAGCTCAATCGGCGCGGCGGCAAGTACGGGCTGGAGACCATGTGCATCGGCGGCGGCCAGGGCCTCGCGGCGATCTTCGAGGCCGCCTGACACCTTGCCGGGGCGCGGCCGTCCTCACTGCAGGAGGAGGTCCGCGAGCCGCTCCTCCGGGATGGTGAAGTCCGAGTGGATCGGCTGGAAGTCGTAGCGGTTCGAGATCGGCGCGTAGAGGTCGTCCACCTGCACGCCGCACGCACGGCCAAGCCCACCCCAGCACGTCGATTCCGGGATGGTGGCATCGGGGTAGAAGACCGTGACCTTCGCGTCGTCGGGCACGAAGACGATGTTCGAGGCCCACGCGCCGGTGGGGCCGATGATGCGCGAGGCGGAGCTGAACAGGCGCACCTGCTCCAGGAAATTCAGCTGGCCGGGGTCGACGACCTCGTAGCCGGCGCGTGTCGCCATCTCTTCGACGGGTTGCGCATTGGAGACCCTCCGGTAGTTCGAGTTGCGCTGGATGAAGAGCTTGCGTCTCGGCGTGTCGGTCGGGTTCGTCCACTGCGGTTTGAACGTCTCGCGCAGCAGGCGGATGTTCCCGGCATTGTAACTGTAGTCCGTAAGCCCGCCGCCGATCAGCTCGGAGGCGTGCGAACTCGGCGCGGGCAACACAGCCCGGCGGCACTGGATCGCATGCATGGCGCGGGACTGGAAGATCGGGATGTGGATGTCCTGACCCATCGCCGCGCCCAGATTCTGGATGGCGTAGTGGAGGCCGAACCACATGTTCGGATGCAGCAGCCCGGTCGCCAGGACCGAATGCTTGTCAACCACGCCGGTCGAAACCAGATAAAGCAGGCTGGGGAGACATTCGATCAGGAAGTGATAATAGTTGGTGTAGTGAAGAAGATTCAGCGGCACGACTTTGCTGTCTATGATTGTCGTGGCCTCGATAGGCTGGTGAAATCTGAAGGTGATCTGGCCGCTCGTATCCTGCCGGACAATTCTCTGCCCGACTTCTTCCTGAAGGTATTCCTTCTCCGGGTCGAACGGTGCGCCGAGCCAAGCATAGTGGAAGCCGCGGGAGTAGACGAGGGACGTCCCGGAGACGAGGTTGACGTTGTCCAGAAGGTGATATGGCCCACTCGGGAGCTGAGAGATGATCATCGTTCGAATTGGTGCCCGTGAGTTTGGGTGACCACAAGAGTGGCTTGGGTTTGAAGCGCCGTCTCGCGAGCCGCTTCCGATATCGATGGTCCGCCGGAATCGCCCGATGCCCGCCAGGGGTTCGTCCTAGAGCCTTTCCGGATCAGGTGGAATCACCTGATCCGGATAAAAATTCTCTAACTCAAAGCTTTAGAGCGTGACGGGCGCCTGAACCGGTATCCACTTCAGGCTGTCACGCTCTAGCGCAACTCGCGCCGCGATTGAATGGCGCGCCGCGCTTATGCCGTGAGGCTAACCCGCGTCGGGCGTCGGGCTCATGACGGTTGCCGGGACGTCCCGCACATAGGTCTCGAACCGCAGGAACTCGGTGTGTAGCGCAGCTTGCCCGTCCGGGGCGCGCAGGGCGTCGGAGAGGACCAGGCTCCGCGCGATGGCCTCCTCGACCTGTTCGGGCGCGGCGATACGGACCCAGTAGGGCAGGGCCAGGTCGAATTGCAGGAGAGGGCCGGCCTCTGCCGGCACGGGAACGATGGGCGCCAGCCCGGCGGCGAGCGCCTCCAGCGTGGCCCGACCGCCGCTGTCGGGATAGCTGCCGAGATAGACGTCGACCTCTTCCCGGACGAGGGCTTCGCGCAAATCGTCGACTGCGCCTGCGAACCGGTAGCGCGCCGGGTCGATTCCGCCGGCCGCCAACGGCCCATGGATGCTTTGCACCAGCTGCTCGTCGATCGCGCCGATGTGGACGATCTGGGACTGCGGCGCCGCGGTCAGCGCCGCCGCGGCGAAATCGCTCCACCGATGGGCGGCGGGCAGCAGGTATTTGTGCTTCGCGGCGCAGGTGGCGATGCGCAGCGGCTTGCCGGGCGTGTGGTCGCGCGGCGGCGGCGTGGCGGCGCTCGGAACCATCATGCCGGCCCAGATCGGATCCAGCCCGGCGTGCTGGCAAGCGCGATGGGCGGCGTAGGTCAGGTCCACATGCGCCGAGAAGCGCAGCGTGGCGCCCAGGGTCGGCTGGTGGTCGGCGTGATGGATGAAGTCGACGACGTCGCGGAACGGCCAGGCCGCGGCGACGGCCACCGGGTCCATGTGGTTCTGAATGAGGATGATGCGGCTGGGTCGTATCGCCGCCAGCAGCATGTAGAGCTCGATGATCTTCTCCACCATGGTCGGGGCCGCCAAGATGCAGAGCGACCGGCTGGGGTGGGAGGCCGGCAGCCCGGACAGCAGCATGTTGTGCTTCAACTGGCGATAGAGGTCGGTGAACAGGATCGTCGTCCGCTCCGCCCCGACGAGGCGGCAGATGTCGGCGCCCACCTTGCTGTGCCCGCCCGTGGCGTAGAAGCGGGTGGCGAGGACGCAGACGTTCTCGTTGCCCTTTTCGAGCGGCGGCGGGTCCGGCAGCTTCAGCCGGCGCGCAAGGTCGGCGACCTGGGTGTCCAGCCCCGGGGCGAAGGTCTTCCAACCCCGGACCTCAGGGCTGACGAACGTGGGCACAAGACGGCTGATCTGCTGGAGCGCCTGCTCGAGCTCGTCCACGTTCGTGACGCGCGCCAGGGCGGCTTCGAGCTCGGCGTTCTCGTATTTGAAGTCCAAGGCTCGGCTCCGGTCGGCGGGACAGGGCGGATGTAGTCAATTGCCGAGCCGCCGCCCAGCCGGATGTCGGCCGGCGTGACGCGACTGGCGCCGGCCTGCGAACAGGACACTATAGCGGGACCCTGCCCATATCCGCCGCCAGCGAGACGTCCTTGACCAGTTTCCTCATCCACCCCACCGCCCATATCGAACCCGGCGCCAGGCTGGGCGACAACGTCTCGGTCGGGCCGTTCACCCTGATCCACGCCAACGTCGAGATCGGCGGCGACACGCGGATCGGTTCGCACTGCGAGATCGGCCTTCCCACGCCGCTGGCGGGCGGGCTTCCGCTGGTGATCGGCGCGGGCGCGGTCATCCGCTCGCACAGCGTGATGTACGAGGGCTCGATCTATGGCGAGGGCCTGAGGACCGGTCATCGGGTCACCCTGCGCGAACGCACGACCGTCGGCCGCAACGCCCAGTTCGGGACGCTTGCGGACATCCAGGGCGACGTTGAGATCGGTGATTTCTTCCGGTCGCACAGCAACGTGCATGTCGGGAAGCACTCGAGGATCGGCAACTTCGTCTGGATCTTCCCCTACTGCGTGCTGACCAACGATCCGCACCCGCCCAGCGAGGTGCAGGTTGGCTGTGTGATCGAGGACTATGCCGTCGTGGCGACCATGGCCGTCGTCCTGCCCGGGGTCCGGGTGGGGGCTCATTCCGTCGTGGGGGCCCACAGCCTGGTGAACAGGGACGTGGAACCTCACATGCTGGTGGCCGGAAATCCGGCCAGGAACATTCGTCCGGCGCGCGAGGTGAAGCTCAAGGACGGCACAGGGCGCGCGGCCTACCCCTGGCCGACGCACTTCCGCGAGGGTTATCCCGAAGACGCGTTCCAGGGCTGGGACCGGGATCACCCGGCAGGCGCCTGACGCACACCGACCTCGCCGCCCGAATATGGCGCGGCGCGATCTTCCACTGTACCACCGCCGGCAGGCCTGATCTGCCGCGGCGACGCGGCGAGCGGGCTGCGCCACCCCGACCAGGAGACGCCGTCATTTCCCTCGCCCAGTTCATCGATCTGCCGGTCATCGCCGACCCGCGCGGCAATCTCTGCGTCATCGAGTCGGGCGAGCACGTCCCGTTCGACATCAAGCGCGTCTACTACCTCTACGACGTGCCCAGCCAGTCGACCCGGGCCGGCCACGCCCACTACGATCTCCATCAACTGCTGATCGCGGTGGGTGGCAGCTTCGATGTCCGGCTGCACGATGGCCACGCGGAGGAACGCGTCACGATGAACCGCCCCAACCGCGGCCTGCACATCGGACCCGGGACCTGGCGCGACATCGACAACTTCTCGTCCGGCGCGACCTGCCTGGTGCTGGCTTCTGCGCACTACGACGAGGCGGACTACATCCGCGACTTCGACGAGTTCCTGAAGGTCGCGCGGCGATGAAATTCTTCGACCTCGGCCTGGAGGAGCCGGGCCTGCGCGAAGCGATGGATACAGGCTACCGCCGGGTGATGGATCGCGGCTGGGCGATCCTGGGTCCGGAGTTGGAGGCGTTCGAAGCCGAGTTCGCCGCCTATTGCGGCGCGGAACACGCGATCGGGGTCGGCAACGGTCTGGACGCCCTGGTGCTGGCGCTGCGGGCGGCCGGGATCGGGTCGGGGGCGGAGGTGATCGTGCCCGCGCACACGTTCGCGGCGACC
>DASVNS010000441.1:0-3932 GCA_036383735.1 Phenylobacterium sp.
CCCGGCCAGGACGAGCAGGGTGGGCGGTGGCGAACCGTCAAGTCCCCCGTACAGCGGTACGACTAGAATCCCCGCAGCCTATCTTGGCGGTAGGTGCGCCTGCAGCCCGGGTCGGGAAGTTTCCGCGGCCGTATGATCCAAGGGACACCGCCGTTGCACCTGTTGTCGCCGTTCAAGTTGGGCAATCTGGAATTGCCCAACCGCATTGTCATGGCGCCGATGACGCGCTCCCGGGCCGTCGGCGATGGCCTGCCTCATCCGGCGGCCGCCACCTACTACGCCCAGCGGAGCTCCGCCGGGCTGATCATCACCGAGGGATCGCAAATCAGCTACGGCGCGCGGGGCTATACGCGCACCCCGGGCATCCACACCGCCGATCAGGTCGAGCGGTGGCGCGACGTGACCGCGGCGGTCCATGCCCGCGGCGGGCGCATCTTCCTGCAGCTTTGGCACGTGGGCCGCGTGTCGCACCCCGACTTTCAGGACGGCGCGGCGCCGGTGGCGCCGTCGTCGATCAGGGCCGATGGCGACGCCTTTACGGAAGCGGGCCCCAAGCCGCTGACCGCGCCGCGTGAGCTCGGCGTCGATGAACTGCCGGCGCTCGCCGCGCAGTTCGCCAGCGCCGCCTCCAACGCCATGGCGGCCGGCTTCGACGGTGTCGAACTGCACGGGGCAAACGGCTACCTGCTGGACCAGTTCGTCCGCGACGGCTCCAATCGGCGCACCGACGCCTACGGCGGCAGTCCCGCCAATCGCGTGCGGTTTCCGCTGGAGGTCGTGGATGCGGTGAGCGCAGTCTGCGGGGCGGAGCGGGTCGGCTACCGCATCTCTCCGCACTTCTCGATGTACTCCATGTCCGACAGCGACCCGAGGGCCACGTTCACCTGCCTGGCCGCGGGGCTGAAAGGCAAGGTCGCCTACCTTCACATCGTGGAGCCGGTGGCGGGTCCCGCGGCGACGGATCCCTCGCAGCGGATCACGGAGCGCCTGCGGAATGCCTTCTCCGGCGCCGTCATCGCCAATGGGGGCTATGACGGCGCGACGGCGGAGGCCCTCCTGGCGGGCGGCGGCGCCGACCTGATCGCCTTCGGTGCGCCCTTCATCGCCAATCCGGACCTGCCGCAGCGACTTGCGGCCGGCGCGGCCCTGGCCGAGCCGGATCCTGCCACGATCTACGCGGGCGAGGAGCCGGGCTACATCGACTATCCGGCCCTTGCGGACATCTGAAAGGCGGTCGCGAGCGTGCCGCGGCGGCATGGAAGAGATGAAACTGCGGTCACGTCAGATCATGCCGCGCCGCGCTCAACAAGTCGAAGCGCAACCCCTAGATGTTTCTCCACGATTCCGCGCCCCGGCACGCGCGGCTATCTGTCCTGGCCCTATCGCGTATGGCCCTATCCGCAAGGTAGGTGAATCGAGGGTCTCAGCATCTAGGCTCTGAATACCTGAGCACATGAACAACTAACAATCGGGGGGAGCAGATGCACGTTGGATTCGATCTAGGCGCGACACCACGGAACACGAAGTGGCGCCTGGCGCTGACCGCTTCGGCGCTGGCCTTAATGTCGGCGGCCAGCGGGGCGCAGGCGGCGGAGGCCAGCACGAGCGTTGTGGAAGAGGTGGTGGTGACCGCCCGCTACAAGGCCGAGAGCGTCCAGGACACGCCGATCGCGATCACGGCCGTGTCGGGCGAAACCCTGCAGGCGCGAAGCGTCACGAACGTGACCGACCTCAGCTCGGTGGCGCCCAACACCTTCATCGCCCCGCCCACGGGCGCGACCGGTCCGGCCGCCCTGGTGAGCATGCGCGGCGTCTACCAGTCGGACTTCAACTACGCTTTCGAGCCAGGCGTCGGCATCTACATCGACGACGTCTACCACGCCACGCTGACCGGCGCGTCGATGGACCTGATGGACCTCGATCGGGTAGAGGTGCTGCGCGGGCCGCAGGGCACTCTGTTCGGCAAGAACAGCATGGGCGGCGCCATCCGCCTGTTCTCGAAACCGCCCACGGGCGAGGGCGGCGGATATATCGAGGGCAGCATCGGTTCGCTGGACCGCATGGAGTTGCGCGCCGGCTTCGACACCACCTTGATCCCCGACACCCTCTTCATGCGTGTCGGTGGCGTGGCCAAGCATGTGGACGGCTATGTCGACCAGATCGATTTCGGCTGCCGCATGATCGCGAACGGCACGCCAGGCCTGATCCCGGCGGGCATCCTTCCGAATCGGAGCGCGGGCGGCAACTGCAAGGTCGGCTCCGAGGGTGGGCAGGATCTCTACGGCGGCCGGCTGATGCTGCGCTGGATCGCTTCACCCAAGCTCAAGATGGACTTCACCGCAGACGTCACGCGCAACCACGGCGAGGCCAATCCCGACGTGCTGGTCGGGGTCGTACCGGCGAACCAGCTGCCGCCCGCGATCCCCAGCGTCGCCCCCTGGAACGGGAACCTGGCGAACGGCCCGACGCCGATCTACGATGGGCGGTTCGTGCCCAACAAGCGGTACGAAACCTACGCCAACATCACGACCGGCAACCATTCGAAGATCGACGAATGGGGCATCTCGCTGACCCCGACGTACGAGATCTCGGAGAAGGTCCAGGCGAAGCTGATCGTCGCCTATCGCCACTTCTTCTCCGACTTCTCCTACAATCCGGATGCATCGCCCTACGGCATTGGCGAGAACAGCAATCCCACGTCTCACGATCAGTACAGCGCCGAGCTGCAATTCACGGGCGTGGCGCTGAACGACGCCCTGGAATGGACCGTCGGCGGCTACGCCTTCGACGGCAAGACGCACCTGGGCGGACACATCTTCTATTCCTTCCTGGAGTTCGACCAGGACGACAGGTTTACCGACAAGAGCCAGTCGGCGTTCGCGCATGCCATATACAGCTTCAACGACAAGTTGAGCCTGGCGACGGGCGTGCGGTACTCGCACGTGAAGAAGGGTTTCACGTTCCATCATCCGGGCATTCTCAGCCAGGAATACGAGAACTCGGTCTCGGAGAACCACACCGACTGGGTGGTGAACCTCAAGTACCAGGTCACCCCGGACGTCTCGACCTATGTGCAGGCCGCGACCGGCTTCCGCCCGGGCGGCGTCAATCCGCGGCCACTCGTGCTTCCGGACCAGCTGGTGGGCTTCTCCGGCGAGAAGATGATCTCGTACGAGGGCGGGCTGAAGATGCGTCTCTTCGACCGTCGCGCCACGTTCAACGTCGCGGGCTTCTACAGCGACTACAAGAGCCACGTCAGCCAGAGCACGATCTTCGAATGTCTGGCGACCCAGCAGCCGTCCTTCACCGGCCCGGGCGCCTGTCCGGGTGGCGTGGCGGCGCCCTGGTTCTACTATTTCAACGACAAGGCCCGGCTCTATGGCGTCGAGGCGGAACTGCTCGCCGAGCCCATCGACAACCTCAGCCTCAACGCCTCCGTGGGCTGGAACCACGGCAAGAGCCTGGTGAACGATCCGACCGCGCCGAACTACCGCGACCCCAGCAACCTGTTCCAGCCGGAGTGGAACGCCTCGGTGGGCGCCCAGTACACCTTCCAGCTCCCCTCGGGCACGCTGACGCCGCGCCTGGACTGGAGCTACCAGAGCAAGATGACCTTCAACGGCAATCTCGCCACGCCGGCCACGGACGTGGTCACGGCCCCCGGCTACGGGGTGACCAACGCAAGGATCACCTACGCCGCCGAAAACGGATGGAGCTTGTCGGTCGCTGCGACGAACGTCTTCGACAAGTACTACTATTACAACAAGTTCGCGCTGAGCGGCTTCGCCTTCTCGGGCGTCCCGTCGCGGCCGCGCGAAGTCGTCGTCAGTGTTCGCCGCTCGTTCTGACCTCGTCTCATCGGAGCCGCCGGTGCGGCGGCCCCCTTTGATCTGTAGTACTCTTTAGGAGAATTTGATGATCGTTCGCACCGT
>DASVNS010000442.1:0-12577 GCA_036383735.1 Phenylobacterium sp.
CTCTCCCGATCTGGCGGGGTCCGGGGTCGCTTGTAAATCGCTCCCCCGACGTCAAGCCCGCCCAAGAAACCGCATTGGGAGATCGGCTGTGGATTTCGACCTGCCTCAGGACCTCGTGGACTACCTCGCCGAACTGGACCGTTTCATCGAGGACGTGATCGCGCCCTTGCAGCGGCGTGACGACAACGAGCGGTTCTTCGACCATCGGCGGGAACATGCCCGCACCGACTGGGACAACCAGGGCCTGCCGCGCAAGGAGTGGGAGGATCTGCTGGCGCAAGCCCCTAAGCTCGCCGACGAGGCCGGCCACCTCCGCTATGCCTGGCCGCCGGAAATGGGCGGCAAGGGGGGCTCGCAGCTGGCGATGGCGGTGATCCGCGAGCATCTGGCCGCCAAGGGCCTGGGCCTGTTCAACGACCTGCAGACGGAACATTCGATCGTCGGCAACAACCCGTTCGTGCTGATGTTCAAGGAGTTCGCGACCAACGCCCAGTACGAGCGCGACGCCGACAAGCTGCTGAACGGCGGCATGCGCACCGGCTTCGGCCTGACCGAACCCAACCACGGCTCGGACGCCACCTTCATGGAGACCCGTGCGGTCCGCGAGGACCGCGGCGGCAAGCCGGGCTGGCGGATCGACGGCGAGAAGATGTGGACCACCGGCATGCACGTGGCGACCCACGTGATGGTGTTCGCCCGCACGGCGGGCAAGGACGGCGACGCCAACGGCATCACCTGCTTCATCGTCCCCGCGGACACGCCCGGAGTGAAGGTGGAGGAGTACATGTGGACGTTCAACATGCCGACCGATCACCCGCGGGTCAGCTTCACGAACGTCTGGGTCCCTGAAGAGAGCTATTGGGGCCAGATCGACCGCGGGCTGGGACTGGGCCAGAGCTTCGTGCACCAGAACCGCATCCGCCAGGCCGCGTCGTCGCTGGGGGCGGCGCAGTTCTGCATCGACGAGAGCGTGAAGTATGCCCGCACGCGCAAACCGTTCGGCAAGCCACTGGCCGAGAACCAGGCCATCCAGTGGCCGCTGGTCGAGCTGCAGACCCAATGCGAGATGCTGCGGCTGCTGATCCGCAAGACCGCCTGGCAGATGGACCGGATGGAGCACAAGGAGATCGAGCGGACGATCTCGGACAAGGTTTCGATGTGTAACTATTGGGCCAACCGGCTGGTCTGCGAGGCCGCCGACCGCGCCATGCAGGTGCACGGCGGCATGGGCTATTCCCGGCACAAGCCCTTCGAGCACATCTACCGCCACCACCGCCGCTACCGGATCACGGAGGGCTCGGAAGAGATCCAGATGCGCAAGGTAGCCGCCTACCTCTTCGGCTACCTCGGGCCGAAGCGGGCGCAGTTCAAGGACGCGGAAGACGCCAATGGCGAATACGTCCAGCCGATCCCGGCCCGCTCCTGAGATTCGAGAAAGGAACGCGTCAGGCCGCCGCTTCCTGCGCCTGGTACTGCTCGTCGAACACCGCGGGCAAGCTGTCGGGCAGGCCCAGCAGCGGGCCGGACGAGAGCAACAGCACCACCTCGTCGCCCGACAGCCGGCTCAGGGCAAAGGTGGCCGCCTCGGCCGTCTCCACGCCCTCGACGGGTACGCCGGCGGCCGCGACCCGGGCCAGGATCTCGTCGAAGCTGGACTGGCTGTGGCTGGCCTCGCCGTGGTGCGGCGGCGGCACGATCAGCGCCTTGGCCACGCCTTCGAACACCGTATCGTACCAGGGCAACGCGTCGCGGTTGCGCCATGAGAAGGTATGCGGCTCGAACACCACGGTCAGCGGGCGGTGCGGATAGTGCAGCAGCATGGCGTCGATGGCCGAGCGCGCCTTCTCGTACGAGCTGCCGAAACCCTCGATCACCGGAACGGCCGAGCGCCGCGTCAGGCGGTCGAGGCGCCGGCGGATCCCCTTGAAGCTGTCCACGGCGCGAGCCAGCGCCGCCTCGTCGACAAGGCCACGCTCCAGCAGGTAGCCCGCGACGCCGACGATATTCTCGACGTTGTGCTCGCCGAGCAGCGTCGTCGAAAGCCTCAGCCGCCGGCCCGCCGGACCGACCAGCGTGAAGGACGACGTGTCGCCGAACACCACCTCATCGGGATACCAGCCGTCGCAGGGCTTGGTGTCGTACCAGACGATCCGCGAGGCAGCCTGGCCAGCGATGGCCCGGATCGCCGGATGTTCGCGCGCAACCAGCAGGCCGCCGCCCGGCAGCAGCCGCAACAGCTCGGCGAACGGCTTCACATAGCTTTCGAACGTCGGAAAGACGTTGACGTGGTCGTGGATCAGCGAGGTCAGCAGCACGTCGTGCGGATGGTACAGCACGAACTTCGAGCGGCGGTCGCTCGGCCCGACGATGTACTCGTCCCCCTCCAGAATCACCTCGCGCGCGCCGCCCCAATGGCCGGTGTCGGGCAGCGACGGAGAGATGGCTCCGACCATCCAGCCGGCGTCGTGGCCGCTTTCGCGCAGCACATGGGCCATCAGGGCGGTGCAGGTCGATTTTCCGAATGAGCCGGCCACCACCGTGTTGCGGCGCGGGGCAGTCGCTTCGCCGATCAGCTCCGGGAAGGTGGTGATCCGCACGCCGCGGCGGCGCGCCTCCCGGACCTCGACGTTCGATTCGCCGCCGAGCTTGGCGCTGGCCCCGAGCACCAGCAGATCCAGGCCCTCCGGCAGATTGGCGGGGTCGAATCGCCAGATCACCGGAAAGCCCAGGCCCTCGACATAGGTGGACATGGGCGGGAACACGTCCTGGTCCGAACCGGTGATCGCGTGGCCGGCCTCGCGCATCATCAGCGCCGCCGCGGCCATGCCCGCGCCCGCGATGCCGGTGAAATGGATGCGCATCCGTCGCTCTTCTCAAAGACTTAGGTCAGGTGATCGGCCGATCCGGCGCTCGCGTCCAGCCCCTGCGCGACAATCGAACGCCGGGTGCTCGCCGCCAAGCTTGGCCGCAAGCTTAACCAAATGTTGGAGGTCACCCTTGCGGTTAATCACCATTTAACCACCAAGGCGGAGGCTGGCGCGGTCTTCCTTGAAGACACCCACCATCACCAAACTAGATCAGCCCGGCCTCCGCGCCGGGCTCCTTTTTGCCGAGAGACGGCATCGCGTTGCGACATGCCGTCAGGCCGCTTGCGCAACCCCGCGGCGCGCAGTATACGCCCGCCCTCTCGATGTGATCCCGGATAGCTCAGCTGGTAGAGCAGTCGGCTGTTAACCGACTTGTCGCAGGTTCGAGTCCTGCTCCGGGAGCCATCGAGGCTCTCCAGACACCGCAAGCCGCAAGATCGTGCCGAATGGTGCGTTTGCCGCACGCCTTGGCCCTGGCTTGCCGGCCTCGGCTGGCCCATATGAGCCCTGCCTCTCCTCCCCGACCGGCAATATGACCGACCTGACGCAACATCTGGCCGCCCTCGGGCCCTTCGCGATCGCGCTTGGCGCGGCGTTCGAAGGTCAGACGGCTGTGGTCGCGGGCGGCGTGATGGCCCGTGAGCAGATCCTGTCCCCGGCCGTGGTCGTTCTGGCGGCGGCGCTGGGCTCGGGGATCGTCGACTACCTGCTCTTCGTGCTCGGCCGCAGTTTCCGCCATACCCGCTGGGTCAGGAAGGCCGCGGCCAAGCCGGCCTTCGACAGGGCGCTGGTGCTGATCGAGCGCTATCCGGCCGGGTTCATCCTCAGCTTCCGGTTCCTCTACGGGCTACGCGCCGCGGGTCCCGTGGCGGTGGGTGTCTCAGGCGTGTCGACGCGCAAGTTCGCAGTGCTGAACGCGATCGCCGCCGGACTTTGGGCCGCCGCCTTCGTGGGCCTGGGCTACGCGTTCGGACCCGCGGTCATGGCCCTGCTGGCGGCGATCTTCGCCCATGCGGCCCCGATCGCCGCCGCCGTGGCGGTGACGGCCGTGGTCGCAGCCCTGGCGTTCTGGCGCTGGCGGGTGTGGGTCGCGCAGGAGCGGGTGCAGCCTGACGGCTGAGCCGCCGCGCGAAGATCGAAAGGGCCGGCTACCAGGCGCCCACGTTGGGCATCGACGCCCAAGGCTCGGCGGGCGGCAGCGCCGGACCGGCCTGGAGCAGCTCGATCGAGATGTTGTCCGGCGAGCGGACGAACGCCATACGGCCGTCCCGGGGCGGCCGGTTGATCACCACCCCGCCGTCCTTCAGCCGCTGGCAGACCGCATAGATGTCGTCCACGGCATACGCCAGGTGGCCGAAGTTGCGGCCGCCTTCATAAGCCTCGGGATCCCAGTTGTACGTGAGCTCGATGGTCGGCGCCTTGCCCGCCCGGGCGGCCGTCTCGTCATCGGCTGCGCACAGGAAGACCAGCGTGAAGCGGCCAACTTCATTCTCGACACGCGAGACTTCCTTAAGCCCGAGCTTGTCACAATAGAAGCTGAGCGAGGTGTCGAGGTCGGTGACGCGGACCATGGTGTGCAAGTATTTCACGGAAAGTTCGTCCTCAATTCAGGCGGCTGCTGGCGACCCATGGCCTTACGGCCTAAACCAGCGCGACGGGCTCGCGCAGGGAGCGGATTCGTGTTGCGCCACAGTCTAGACGCTCCGCAGCAGACTAGACCTGCGCTGGTTCGTGACCGCAATTTCATTTGCGCTCGTATACCGGCGGCATCAAAAGCACGGCAAGCCGCGCTATATCGGCGGTCGGGCGTGACTGGGCGTGTCGCGCACGCAGCTGATACTGGGAATTCCGCCTTATGCGTCTGAAGCCACAGTATGTCTTCATCATGGTCCTGGTGGCGGTGGTCGTGCTTTCCTTCGCGGTCCGCTCGCTGTTCGGCCCGAACACCGACAAGGCCGAAGCCAAGGCGCCGCCCCCCAACGTGGCGCCCACGGTCCAGGCAAAGCTTACGCCCGAGAGCGTTCGCGAGGTCGAGGTGGTGATGCGCGGCCGCACCGAAGCCGCCCGCACCGTCGTCGTCCGCTCGGAAACCTCCGGCGTGGTCGCTGCGACCCCGACGGTCGAGGGCAGCTTCGTGCAACAGGGCCAGGTGCTGTGCCGGCTGGCCGTCGACGCCCGGCAGGCCAGCCTGGATCAGGCCCGCGCCGCGCTGAAATCGCGGCAGCTGCAACGCAAGGCGGCGGCCGAGTTGGCCGCCAAGGGTTATCGATCCGAGACCCAGGTGCTGGAGGCGCAGGCCAATCTCGACGCGACGACAGCCCAGGTGCGAGCCGCCGAGATCGCGCTCCGGCAGGTCGATATCCGCGCGCCGTTCTCCGGCGTGTTCGACAAGCGCGACGCGGAGATCGGGACCTACCTGTCGCCGGGCCAGTCGTGCGGGACGATGATCGAGCTGAATCCCCTGCTGGTGGTCGGCGACGCACCCGAGACCGAGGCTGCGAGGCTGCGCGCCGGCGCGCCGGCCAAGGCCCGGCTGGTCGACGGGACGTCGCTGAATGGCCGCGTCCGCTATGTTTCGCGCGACGCGGACCCACAGACCCGCACCTATCATCTCGAAGTCACCGTGCCGAACCCCGGCAACAGCATCCGCTCGGGCCTGTCGGCCGACCTGCGGATCGCGGCGGGCGCCGGCGCGGCGCACCTCGTCCCGGTATCCGCCCTGGTGCTGGACTCCGCGGGACGCCAGGGCGTTCGCTACGTGCTGGCCGACGGCCGCGTCGCTTTCGCGCCGGTCGGGATCCTGGAGGAGACGCCGGACGGCATGTGGGTCAGCGGACTGAAGGGTTCTGTCAATGTGATCACCGTAGGCCAGTCCTACGTGGCCGAAGGCCAGAAGGTTCGGGTGGCGCAGGTTCGCTAGCAGCCTGCGCTGCCATCGGCTCTCGAGAGGGGCCGTCTAGTCGATTTGATGCGCGTTTCCGGGCCGCGAACCGGTTTCGACGAAGCCAGAAGACGCTCGGGGGAGAACGGGATGATCGGGCCGCTGATCGACGGAGCCATCAAACGGCGCAAGGTCGTGCTGGGCGTGACGTTGATCGCCGCTCTGTTCGGCCTGTTCGCCTATCTGTCGATGCCGCGCGAATCCCAGCCGGACATCGACCTGCCCTATATCTCCGTCGTCGTCCCCTACCCCGGAGTCTCGCCTGAGGATGCCGAGCGGCTGTTGGTCAAGCCGCTGGAGCTCGAACTACAGACGATCCAGGGCATCAAGTCGATGAACGGGGTGGCCCGCCAATCGACCGCGGTCGTCACCCTGCAGTTCGACGCCAACTTCAACACGGACACGGCGCTGGAGGACGTCCGCGCCAAGGTCGACCTGGCGCGCGGCAAGTTCCCGCCCGACGCCGAGGAACCGATCATCCAGGAGAGCAACTTCTCCGGCCAGCCGATCATCGGCATCGTCATCTCGGGCGCAGCGCCCGAGCGGGAATTGTACCGGGCGGCGCAGGATCTCAAGGACCGCCTCGAGGGCACGGAGGGCGTTCTCGAAGTCTTCCTGAGCGGCGGCCGCGAGGAGGTGCTGGAGGTCGAGATCGATCCCCTGCGGATGGAGGCCTACAACGTCACCACCGGCGAGTTGGCCCAGGTCATCGGTCGCAACAACCAGCTGGTGCCGGCCGGCAGCCTGCGCTCGGGCAGCGGCCAGTTCTCGGTGAAGGTGCCGGGCGTGGTCGAAAACGCGCACGACATCCTGGCCCTGCCCATCAAGAAGAACGGTGATCGGCTGGTCACCGTCGGTGACATCGGCGAGGTGCGGCGCACCTTCAAGGAACCGACCTCGATCAGCCGCTTCAACGGCCGTCCGGCCTTCATTCTCGAGGTCTCCAAGCGCGGCGGGGCCAACATCCTCGACACGGTAAAGACGGTGAAGACGGTCACCGACGCGGAGGCCAGGCGCTGGCCGGCGACGGTCCGGCTGAACTATCTGTACGACGAGAGCGAGTTCATCGGGCGCACGCTGATCGTCCTGGAGTCGGGCCTGCTGATGGCCAGCCTGCTGGTGATGCTGATCATCGTCGCCAGCCTCGGGATCCGCCAAGGGCTGATGGTGGGCGCCTCGATCCCGATCTGCTTCCTGCTGGGCTTCCTGATGATCAACGGCATGGGCATCACGCTGAACATGATGGTCATGTTCGGCATGGTGCTGGCGGTCGGCATCCTGGTGGATGGCGGCATCGTGGTCGTGGAATACGCGGACCGGCGCATGGCCGAGGGCCTGCCCCGGGAGGAAGCGTTCGCAGCCGCCGGCAAGCGGATGTTCTGGCCCGTGGCGAACGGCACCCTGACAACCCTCTGCGCTTTCGTGCCGTTCATGTTCTGGAACTCGATCCCCGGGAAGTTCATGAGCTTCCTGCCGCTGACGCTGTTCTTCGTGCTGGGCGCCTCGATCTTCGTGGCCCTCATCTTCACGCCCGCCCTGGGCTCATTGTTCGCCCGCAAGACCGCCATCGACGAGGAGCACCTCGCCGAGATCGTGAAGTCCGAGCACGGCAATCCGCGCCAGATGCGGGGCTTCATGGGCTGGTACGCCCGCACGCTGACGACCCTGGCGGCGCACCCGACCCGCACGCTGGCGGCCGCGCTGCTGGTCGTCCTCACGATCGCCTTCTGGTTTGGCAAGACGCCGCACCGGACCGAATTCTTCTTCGAGGACGACCCGGAGTTCACGCAGGTGTTCGTGAAGGCCCGCGGCAACCTCTCCCCGGAGGCCCAGGACGCGCTCGTGCGGCAGGTCGAGAGCCGGCTGGACGGCGTCAAGGGCGTCGCGTCGCTCTCCGTCCGCGCCGGGGGCTTCTCGTCGAACGGCGGCCCGAACTCGGCGCCCAACGACACCATCGGGCGGATCCGCGTGGACTTCCTGAACTACGAAGGCCGCACCGCGCTGGGCCTGCGGGGCAAGGACATCGAAAAAGCGGTCCGCAGCCGGGTGACAGACGTGCCGGGCCTGCAGATCGAGGTCCGCGGCCCACAGAACGGACCGCCCATCGGCAAGGACATTCAGGTCCAGTTGCAGAGCCGCGACCCCGGCGCGCTCAACCAGGCGGCGGATATCGTGAAGGCGAAGCTGGCCTCCGACCCGCAGCTCATCGAACTGGAGGACAACCGCACCTCGCCGGGCATCGAATGGAACCTTGCCGTGGACCGCGAGGCGGCCGGTCGCTACGGCGTCGATGTCCTGTCCGTCGGCCAGACCATCCAGTTCCTGACCGGTGGCGTGCTGATGGGCCGTTATCGCCCCGACGACGCCGAGGACGAGCTCGACATCCGCGTGCGCTTCCCGGCCAGCGCCCGCAACATGGCGGCCCTGGAACAGCTGAAGATCACCACGCCCACGGGACCCGTGCCGGCCAGCTACTTCGTCAAGCGGGCGCCAGCCCAGCAGGTGAGCCAGATCATGCGCCGCGACGGCCAGCGCATCGTCATCGTCCAGGCCAACGTGATCGACGGGGTCGCCGCCAACCAGAAGATCGCCCAGCTCAAGCCCTGGCTGGAGAAGGCGCCGATCGACAGCGCGGTGACCTCGAAGTTCGTGGGCGCCGACGAGGAGGGCCAGAAGGCGGTCCAGTTCTTCGTCGTCGCGATCCTGGCGACGATCTTCATGATGTCGGTGATCCTGCTCTGGCAGTTCAACAGCTTCTATGGGGTTCTGGTGACCCTCTCGGCGGTGATCCTGTCCACCGTCGGCGTGTTGCTCGGCGTCCAGGTGAACCTGGCGCATACCTTCGACTATGTGTCGGTGATCATGCTGGGCACGGGAGTCGTGGCGCTGTTCGGCGTGGTCGTGGGCCACAACATCGTACTGGTGGACACGTTCTACCACCTGCGCCACGCGGGCCACCTGGCCGACGAGGCCGCCATCCGGGCGGCGGCCCAGCGGTTCCGGCCGGTGCTGCTGACCACACTGGTCACCGTGGTCGGCCTGCTGCCGCTGATGTTCCAGATCCACCCGAATTTCCACTCCGGCCACATCGAGTACAAGGCGCCCGGATCGGAGTGGTGGGTGCAGTTGTCGGGTTCGGTGGTCTGGGGCCTGTCCTTCGCCACCCTGCTCACCCTGGTGCTGACCCCGGTGATGCTGGCCGCGCCCAAGGTGTACTCGCAACGGTTCGGATGGATGCGCGAGCGGATGTTCGGCGCGCCGACGCCGAAGCGCGCCCCGCCGCCGCACAGCGTCGGGAACAACGACTTTCCGCGAGCCGCGGAATAGGCATGGCTGCGGGGCTGACGCACCGTCTCGCCCGGCTGGAGGACGCCAGTTCGCTGGCCGTGGTGATGGACGCCGCCATCGCCGAACTGCAGCAGGGCTTCCTCGATCCGGCCCAGATCGAATCCAGCCGCATGATCATGGGCATGGACCGCCAGCTCCTGGTCGACGGCGCCTATTTCATGGTCGAGGCCGAGGGCCGCATCGCCGGCTGCGGCGGCTGGAGCCGACGGGCCACGCTCTATGGCGGCGACCACACCCCGGGCCGTGACGCCGCGCTGCTGGATCCCGCCACCCAGGCCGCGCGGGTGCGGGCCATGTACACCCACCCCGACTTCGCCCGTCGCGGCGTCGGCCGGCTGATCCTGGATCTCTGCGAGGCCGCGGCGCGCGCCGCGGGCTTCAGCCGCGTCGAGCTGATGGCGACACTGTCGGGCCGGGCGCTCTACAGCCGGTGCGGCTACCACGACATCGAGGCGATCGAGGACGCGCGGGGCGGTGTCGCCGTGCCGCTGGTGCGGATGGGCAAGACGATCGCCTGAGAGCGGGAGAGCCTGAGGCGGCTTAGGCTTCCCGCGTCTGCCGCCGCCACAGCGCGGCGTACTCGCCGGTCTTGTCCAGCAGCTCCGCGTGGGTCCCCCGCTCGGCGATGCGGCCGCGCCGCAGAACCAGGATCTGGTCGGCGGCCACGATCGTCGATAGTCGGTGGGCGATCACCAGGGTCGTGCGACCCGCCTTCACCTTGCGCAAGGTGTCCTGGATCGCCGCCTCGGTGGGCCCATCCAGGGCGCTGGTGGCTTCGTCCAGGATCAGCAGGCGCGGATTGGCCAGCAGCGCGCGGGCGATGCCGACCCGCTGCCGCTCACCGCCCGACAGCTTCAGCCCGCGCTCGCCGACCCGCGTCGCCATGCCATTGGGCAACCCGTCGATGAACGGGCCCAGTTCGGCGGCGTCCGCGGCCGCCCTCACCTCTTCAGCGCTGGCGTCGGGTCGGGCGAAGCTGATATTGGCGAACAGGGTCTCGTTGAACAGGGCGACGTCCTGCGGCACCAGCGCCACGGCCCGCCGCAGCTCGGCCTGGCGCACTTCACGCATGTCGACGCCATCGATCGTCACCCGGCCCTCCTGGGGGTCCAGCAGGCGCATGGCGAGGCGCACGGCGGTGGTCTTGCCCGCGCCGGAGGGGCCGACCAGGGCCACGGTCTGGCCCGGCGATGCCACGAAGCTCACGTCCAGCAAGCCGAACGAGCGGGCGTCATGGCGGAAGCTCACATGATCGAACGCTATAGCCGCCCCCTGCCCCGTCGCCGGCGGCAGCGGCTTGGCCGCCTGGGCGTCGACGATCTCAGGCGCGAGCTTCTGGAGCGCGACCATCTGCTCCATGTCGATCAGCCCCTGGCGGATCTCGCGGTACTGGAAGCCCAGCATGCCAAGCGGCGCATAGAGGCCCGACAGCAACAGGATCGCCATGGTGATGTCGCCCACCTGCAGCCGCCCGCCCGTGACCTCGTAGCCGGCCATCAGGGTCATGGCGGCGAGGCCCACGTTCAGGATCAGCGACTGCGCCGCGTTCAGCATGTTGAGCGAGCCGGTGGCCCTGGAGCTGGCGTCCACATAGCGGCGCATGGCCGTGCCGTAGCTGTCGACCAGACGGGTCTCGGCGCCGAAAGCCTTCAGGGTCTCGTAGTTGATCAGCGCGTCCGAAGACAGGCCGGCGGCGCGGTTCTCGGCCTCGTTCAGGTCGCGTCGGTGCGACAGCCGCCAGTCGGTGATCTTGAAGGTCACCACGGAATAGACGACCAGGGTCGCAAAGGCGGTGAGCGCAAACCGCCAGTCCAGCCGCACCACCATCACGCCGATCGCCAGGATCAACTCCACGAACGTCGGACCCAGGCTGAAGATCAGGCTGCGGATCAGGAAGTCGGTCGACCGCGCACCGCGATCGATGACCCGCGAGAGCGTTCCGCTCTGCTTGGTCTGGTGGAAGTCCAGCGACAGCGACAGGGCGTGCCCGAAGCTCTCGATCGCGGCCTGCGCCATGGTCGATTGCGAGACCCGCGTGAACACCGCATCGCGGGCGAAGGGCGCGCAGGCCGCCACCAGCCGAAGTGCGGCAAAGGCGATCGCCAGCCCGACGAAGCTGGCGCCCAGCACCACGCCGCCCTGCTGGGCCGGGGTAAGGGTGTTGATGGCGTCGCCCAGCATGACCGGGGCCAGGACGCCGCAGAGCTTGCCCACGAAGACCAGCACCAACGCCGCGGCGATCCGCAGACGCAGTTGCGGCGCCCCGGACCGCATGACCAGGGCGCCCAGGTCGGCCATCGACGCCCGGAAATCGAACCTGGCTTCCTTCGGTTCGACCGCTCCCGGTCCGCTGAACCGCGAAGGCGCCATATGCGCGTGGACCAAGCGTCAGGCCTCCGCCGCGAACGGGCGTGGACAACACGCACCACTAGAAACTGAGCGCCGCTTCACGGTTTACTTGCCACTCCCTGAGCCTCGTCCTAGCTAATTGGCCCTGAGCGCCTGGTAAGCAAGCGGGCGGATTTGTTTTCCCCTGGAGTCGAGCATGCGGCTTGAGAGCCGACGGCCGGAATCAACCTGCGTGTTCTGCGGATCGTCCGACGCGGCGGACGGCGATTTCCTGATGGCCGCCGGAGCCCTCGGCAAGGCGCTGGCAGACGCGAAGATCAAGCTGGTCTATGGCGGCGGCGGCGTCGGCCTCATGGGCGCCGTGGCGCGCGGCGCGCACCAGGCCGGTGGCGACGTGCTGGGCATCATCCCCACGTTCCTGTTGGGCAAGGAGCGCGCGCTCGAGGTGGTGGAGCACATCATCGTCGACAACATGCATGAGCGGAAAATGCTCATGTTCCAGCGTTCGGACAGTTTCGTGATCCTGCCCGGCGGCATCGGCACCCTGGAGGAGGTGGTCGAACTGCTCTCCTGGCGACGCCTCGACCTGCACGCCAAGCCGGTGGTGTTCTACAACCCGCGCGGCTTCTGGGAGCCGCTCTTCAAGCTGTTCCAGCACACGGTCGACGAGCACCTGACGCCGCCGGAATTCATGCAGGCCTGGACCACGGTCGAGACCGTGGAAGAGATCGTCCCGGCCCTGCTCGGCCACGGCCGAGAGCCCTTCCCCTCCGAAGCCGCCGTCAGCCGCCGCGGCTGAAGCAACCGCCCGCGACGGCTCGCGCCGTCACGGAACGCCCGCCGCCAATTCGTCCAGCCAGACCCGCGCGTTGCCGTCGCTGGGCGCGCGCCAGTCGCCGCGCGGCGACAGCGCGCCCCCGGAGATCACCTTCGGGCCATTCGGCATGGCCGAGCGCTTGAACTGGCTGATCTCGAAGAACCGGAACAGGAACTCGCCCAGCCAGCGCTTGATGGTCGCCAGGTCATAGGCGTTGCGGGCCTCGGCCGGGAAGTTCTCCGGCCATGCGCCCAG
>DASVNS010000443.1:0-2803 GCA_036383735.1 Phenylobacterium sp.
CGCGGATCTCCAGCGACGACGGCGCCCCGTTGCGGCCCCGCACCAGCTTGACGGGTTCGGTGCGCCGCGCGACCTCGGGACCCACGACCTCGCGCCAACGTGCGGTGAGCGCGCCGGCGCCTTGGCCGAAACGCGCGTCCAGTTCCTTGACGAACCGGTTCAGCGCACGGCCGGCGGGCGGCGCTGCGCGATACGGCGGCCGCGTGCGCTTCTGCGCCAGGATGCGGAGCGCTTCCTCTCGGCTGGGGAGCTGGCGGGCCATCACGCCTTCTACCGCGCAAGCCGCGGGGATGGTAGGCGGGTGCGTGGTTCCCGACACCCTCCGCGCCCAGCTGCTCGCCTGGTATGACGCCAACGCCCGCGACCTGCCCTGGCGCGTGCGGCCGGCCGACCATGCCGCCGGCGTGCGGGCCGATCCGTACCGGGTGTGGCTGTCGGAAGTGATGCTGCAGCAGACCACCGTCCCGCATGCTACCCCGTATTTCCTGAAGTTCACCGCCCGTTGGCCGACCGTCGCGGACCTGGCGCGCGAGGCCGATAGCGAGGTGATGGCCGCCTGGGCCGGCCTCGGCTACTACGCCCGCGCCCGCAACCTGCTGGCCTGCGCCCGCGCGGTGGCGGAGCGTCATGGCGGCGTGTTTCCGACCACCGAGGAGGGCCTGCGGGGCCTGCCGGGCCTCGGGCCCTATACGACCGCCGCGGTCGGCGCGATCGCCTTCGACCTGCCGACCAATGTGGTCGACGGCAACGTCGAGCGGGTGATGGCGCGATGGTTCGCGGCGGACCCGCCGCTGCCAGAGGCCAAGGCTGAGTTGAAACGCTTGGCGCAAGCCCTGGTGCGCGACGATCGCCCGGGCGAGTGGGCGCAGGCGCTGATGGACCTCGGCGCCACCGTTTGCCGTCCCAAGGCGCCGTCGTGCGATCGGTGCCCGGTCTCAACCCACTGCGCGGCGCTCACCACCGGCGCGCCGGAGACCTATCCCCGCAAGACCGCGAAGGCCGAGCGGCCGCATCGCCATGGCGTGGCTTATGTCCTGACGCGTGGCGACCAGGTGGCTCTGGTCCGCCGGCCCCCGAAGGGCCTGCTGGGCGGGATGCTGGCCTTGCCCACCAGCGAGTGGCGCAGCGGCCGGTGGAGCGACGAGGAAGCCGTCCGCGACGCGCCCGCGCCTGCGGCCTGGCGCGGCGTCGGCGAGGTGGAGCACGGCTTCACCCACTTCACCCTGACCCTTCGCCTGCTTCGGGCCGAGGCCGAAACGTCGGGCGATGGCGACGGCGCGGTGATCTGGAGCCCGCGTCGCGACCTGGACGACCTGCCCAGCGTGTTCCTGAAGGCGGCGCGGGCCGGCCTGACCAACCTGCTGTGACCTCGCGCCGCTGGATTTAGATCGGCATCTGCGCGCGAACCTTGGCCCGCAGCACGTCGATCGGGGCCAGGCCCTTGTCGGTCTTGTAGTGCCAGTAGGTCCAGCCGTTGCAGGCCGGCGCCGACTGCACCATGGCGCCCATCTTGTGGATCGAGCCGGACAGCTCGCCCACCACCAAGCTGCCGTCCGGCCGCACCCGGGCGGCGTTGCGGCCCTGCGGGCAGTACAGCACGTCGCCGGCCCGCAGCAGCCCCGCCTCGACCAGGCTGCCGAAGGGCACGCGCGGCTCGGATTTCTTGGAGCCGGTGACCGCCATCTCCTCGGCGGTGGCGGGGATCACCTTGGCGATGCGATCCTTGGCGATCTTGGCGTATCCGGCTTCGCGCTCGATGCCGATGAACTTGCGTCCCAGCCGGCGGGCGACCGCACCGGTCGTGCCGGTGCCGAAGAACGGGTCCAGGATCACGTCGCCGGGCTTGGTCGAGGCCATGATCACCCGGTGCAGCAGGGCTTCCGGCTTCTGGGTCGGATGAGCCTTGGTCCCCGTCTCGTCCTTCAGCCGCTCTTCGCCGGTGCACAGCGGCAGGGTCCAGTCGGAGCGCATCTGCAACTCGTCGTTGGCCATCTTCATGGCGTCGTAGTTGAAGGTGTAGCGCCGCCCGCCCCGGCTCTTGGCCGCCCAGATCAGCGTCTCGTGCGCGTTGGTGAACCGGGTGCCCTTGAAGTTGGGCATGGGGTTCGTCTTGCGCCAGACGATGTCGTTCAGGATCCAGAAGCCCAGATCCTGCAGCGTCGCGCCCACGCGGAAGATGTTGTGGTAGCTGCCGATCACCCACAGCGCCCCGTCGTCCTTCAGGACGCGCTTGCATTCGGCCATCCAGGCCTTGGTGAAGGCGTCGTAGGTCTCGAAGCTCTCGAAGCGGTCCCAGTCGTCATCGACCGCGTCCACCTTCGAGTTGTCCGGCCGCAGCAGGTCGCCCCCGAGCTGGAGGTTATATGGCGGATCGGCGAAGACGAGATCGACCGACCTGTCGGGGAGCTTCTTCAGCTCCTCCAGGCAATCGCCGTTCAGAATGGCGTCAACCGGCAGCCCCATCGCCCAACCTCAAACACAACAGAAGCCGGGAATCTTCACGAACATGGTGAATAGGCCGTCAACGACCGCAATCGACCGGAAGTTAGGCTGCGAGCACGGCGGCCGCGGCGACATGCCGTTCCAGCGCACCCAACAGCTGGGGCGGCGACACGGGCTTGTTCAGGTGGCCGTCGGCGCCCGCAGCCATGGCCGCGTCCACATGCTCCTGCAGGCCGTTGGCCGAGACGATGAGGATCGGCATGCGCGGCCGCCCGAGATCGGTCTCCCAGGCGCGGATCCGGCGGGTCGCCTCGAGGCCGTCCATCACCGGCATCTGGATATCCATGAGCACCGCATCGAA
>DASVNS010000444.1:0-13701 GCA_036383735.1 Phenylobacterium sp.
CGGCGCGCAGGAAGCGGCGGCGCGCGTGGGGTTGCGGCAGGGCGGCGCGCACCTCTTCCTGCAGGCTGCGGAACAGGGCGGCGATGCGGCCGGTCCCCTCGGGGATGCGCACCTCGATGTCGTGACGCAGCATGGTGGCCAGCATGGGGGACGCACCGCCGGTGCCGATCGCCGCCACGACCTCGCCACGGTCGATGACCGCCGGCGTGGTGAAATCGCAGAGCGCCGGGCGATCGACCACGTTCACGGGCACGTTGGCTGCGCGCGCCGCCTCGGCGGCTGCGTGAACCCATTGGTCGTCGGCGGCGGCAACGAAGGCCAGCGTCATGCCGGCGTAGGCCCGCGGATCCAACGCCTCGGCGCCGGTGAGGCGCACGATGGTGGCCGGCGATCCCTCGAACAGCCGGGCCTTGGCCTCCGCCGCCTCGCCTTCGCCGGCTATGGCCACCGAGCGGCCGGCAAGCGGGAAAAAGGCCGGAAAGGCGTCCACGGCTACTTCAGGGTCTTGAGGTAGCCGACCACCGCCTTGCGGGCTTCGGGATTGGCCACCGAGATCGGCATCTTCGTGCCGGGTGCGAAGGCCGAAGGGCTCTTGAGGAAGGTGTCGATCCTGGCCTCCGTCCACACACCGCCCTTGGCCTTCAACGCCGAGGAGAAGGCGAAAGCGCCCTCGCCGACCTTGCTGCCGACGACGCCCGCCAGGCTGGGGCCGATGCCCGATCCGCCGTGACACATCTTGCACTGGGCGTTGAACACCTGCTGACCGTCCGCTGCCGCCAACGCGGGCGCAGCGGCGAGGGAGAGGAGGAGGAAGGCGGCGGCGGCGCGAAGCATGAGGTCTCCTGGTCCAGGTGGAGGCGGTAGCGGTTACCGTCGGCGCCCCGGTCGCGAAGGCCGGATTTACGCCGAGGTCTGAACAACGTTAGGATCATCGCGAAATCAATCGATGGAGCGACCTCATGGCGATCACCGTGGATGTGAACGGACGCCCGCTGAACGTCAACTCGCCGCCCGACACGCCATTGCTTTGGGTGCTGCGGGATGAACTGGGCCTGACCGGGACCAAGTATGGCTGTGGCATAGCGCAATGCGGCGCGTGCACGGTGCTGGCGGACGGCCAGCCGATCCGTTCATGCCAGATGCCGATTTCCGCGCTCGGCGCCGCGAAAATCACCACCATTGAGGGCTTGGGGGGCAGTCACCCGCTCCAACAGGCGTGGGTGAGGCTGGACGTCCCGCAGTGCGGCTACTGCCAGTCGGGCCAGATCATGAGCGCCTGTGCGCTCCTGGCGCAGAACCCCCATCCCGACGACGCGGCGATCACCGGGGCGATGGACGGAAACATCTGCCGCTGCGGCGCCTATCAGCGGATCCGCGCGGCGATCAAGGAAGCGGCCGCGACGCCCACGCCTACGGCCGCGCCCGCCGCAACGCCGACCGCCTGAGGGACGACCATGAACAAGCCTTTCAAGGATATCGCCGTCTCCGCCAGCCGCCGCGACGTGCTCGTGGTCGGCGCCACCGTGGCCGGCGGCTCGCTACTGGTCGGCTGCTCGCTGCCCGGGGCGCTGTCGGCCGGGTCGAAGGTTGAGGTCGGCGCCTTCGGGCCCTTCCTGAAGTTCGCCCCCGACGAGACCGTGACCGTCATCTCCAAGCACATCGAGTTCGGGCAAGGGAACCATGCCGGCCTGGCCGCCATCGCCGCCGAGGAGCTCGACGCCGACTGGAGCAAGGTGAAGGTCGAGCAGGCCGCTGCCAACGCCAAGCTCTACGGCAACGTCAACATGGGCGGTACGCAGGGCACCGGCGGCTCCTCCGCGATCGCCAATTCCTGGACGCAGCTGCGGACCGCGGGCGCGGCGGCCCGGGCGATGTTCGTCTCGGCCGCGGCGGCCAAGTGGGGCGTGCCAGCTTCCGAGATCACCGTCTCCAACGGCGTGATCGCCCACCCGTCCGGCAAACAGGCCGGCTTCGGCGAGCTGGTCTCGGATGCGGCCAAGGTGGCGCCGCCCGAAGCCCCGACCTTGAAAGACCCCAAGACCTTCACCCTGATCGGCAGCGACCGGGTGCGTCGCAAGGACGCCCAGGCGAAGAGCGACGGCGCCGCCCGCTACACCCAGGACGTCCAACTGCCCGACATGCTGATCGCCATGGTGGCGCACGCACCCAAGTTCGGGGCGAAGGTGAAATCGTTCGACGCGACGGACGCCAGGAAGGTCGCGGGCGTCGTGGCGATCCACCAGATCCCCACCGGCGTGGCTGTGGTCGCCAACTCCACCTGGGCCGCCAGGCAGGGCCGGGACGCCCTGAAGGTGACGTGGGACGAGTCCAAGGCCGAGACACGGGGCTCGAACCAGCTGCTGCAGGAGTTCAAGGACCTGGCGTCGGGCAAGGCAGCGGCTCCGGACGACAAGAAAAAGGGCTGGAAGGGTTTCGACTCCAAGGGCGACGCCGCCAAGGCGTCCGCGGGGACCGCGGCGGTGGAGGTCACTTACGACTTCCCCTACCTGGCCCACGCCACGATGGAGCCGATGAACTGCGTGGCCATGGTGGGGAAAGGCCCCACCAAGCTGGTGTTCGGCTCGCAGACGCCGACCCTGGACCAGATCAACACCGCGGGTATCGTCTTCGCCCTGCCCGGCTCCATTGAGATCGAGACCCTGTTCGCAGGCGGCTCGTTCGGCCGCCGCGCCAATTTCCAGTCGGACTACGTCACCGAGTGCGTCCATATCGCCAAGAAGGTCGGCAAGGGGCGGCCGGTGAAGCTGGTCTGGACCCGCGAGGACGACATGCGGGCCGGCTACTATCGACCGATGGTCCATCACGCCGTGCGGGTGACCACCGACGCCGAAGGCTATCCGGCCACCTGGCGGCACCGCGTCGTCACCCAGTCGATCATGAAGGGCGCGCCGCCCGGTTCCCCTGGGGGCGGCGGCATCGACGCCACCGCCATCGAAGGCGCCTTGGGCTCGCCGTATCTCAAGGCCACGCCGATCGTGGACGCCCAGCTGATCACCCCCGACGTCGGGGTCCCCGTGCTGTGGTGGCGCTCCGTGGGCGCGACCCACACGGCCTATGTGATGGAGCACACCATCGACCAACTGGCGAGGAAGGCCGGCAAGGACCCCGTGGAATACCGCCGCGCGCTCTACGAAAAGGCCGGAGCGGGGCGGCGCCTGGCGGTACTGAACCTCGCCGCCGAGAAGGCGGGCTGGACCACGCCCGTCGCCAAGGGCTGGACACGCGGCGTCGCGGTGCACGAAAGCTTCGGCTCGGTGGTGGCCCAGGTGGTGGAGGTGAAGCTCGAGAACGGCACGCCGAAGGTTGGACGTGTCGTCACGGCCATCGACTGCGGCACGGCCATCTCGCCGGACCAGATCGCCGCACAGATGGAAGGCGGCTCCTGCTACGGCCTTTCCGCTGCGTTGTTCGGCAAGGTCACCCTGACCGACGGCGTCGTGGACCAGCAGAACTTCGACACCTATCGCGTGCTGCGGAATTCGGAGGCGCCGAACGTCGAGACCTACATCTTACCGTCGAGCGCACCGCCCAGCGGGGTCGGAGAACCTGGAACGCCGGTGATTGGGCCGGCGGTCGCCAACGCGCTTCTGGCGATCACGGGTCAACCTACCCTCAGTCAACCTTTCGTGGAAGCGTGACGCAGATTCCCGGCGCGATAGACCTACGTTAACATTTGCTATTACTTTATAAAAAACAGTGACATAAACCAACGTTACTGGTCCCATGACACCCTCGGAGATATTCAACGGGGCTTCGTCAGGGACGTCGAAAATGGCGCTTCAGGGGTCTGTGCGGATCGGGGCCGACAGGCTCCGCGACGCGGCGGGCGCATTCACCGAACGGGTCTTCCGCCGCAGGCGCGCAGTCGCGGTGCGGGCGCGCGAGGCAGACCTTCGATACCGAACCCTGTTCGAATGCGTGTCCGACGGCTTCGCCCTCGTGGAAGTCATCCCTGACGCCGCGGGTCACGTTCAGGACTATCTGGTCCTCGAGGCCAATCCGGCGCTGCTGAGGATGATGAACTGGAACCAGTCTCCGGTTGGCAAGCGCCAGAGCGAGGCGCTTGCCAACATGCCAACCGGGTGGCTGAGGGCGTGCGACACCGCCATGCAGGGGCGGCCGGTGACGCTCGAGCATCACAGCCGCCGGACGGGGCGCTGGTTCGAGATCC
Source organism: Phenylobacterium sp. (assembly GCA_036383735.1). Classification (GTDB taxonomy): domain Bacteria; phylum Pseudomonadota; class Alphaproteobacteria; order Caulobacterales; family Caulobacteraceae; genus Phenylobacterium. Next base: position 4,193 of record DASVNS010000444.1, read on the forward strand.
ACTTCAGCAGGATCACCAACCGCCAGCTTGCGCAGCTGATTGTCGACATCACGGAACGCAAGCAGGCGGAGCAGCGCGGCGCCGAAATGTTCGACGAGCTGAATCACCGGGTGAAGAACAATCTGGCGATCGTGTCTTCCATGCTGGCCATGCAGGCTCGATCGACCACGGCGCCGGAGGTGCGGGAGCAACTCACGATCGCGGTGGACAGGATCCAGACCGTCGCGGACATCCATGCCACGCTGTACAGGACCGGACGGAAGGACGAGGTCGACTTCGCCGCCTACCTGAACGGGCTTTGCGATCGCCTCGGCGCCTCGCTGCTGGATCCGGCCCGGGTCACGCTCACCCTCGATGCTGCGCCGACCACCCTGCCTTTGGACCGGGCCGTCGCACTGGGCGTGCTGGTCAACGAGCTGGTGACCAATGCCGCCAAGCACGCCTACCCCGCGCCCGACAGCGGGCGGATCTCAGTCAGGCTGGAGCATGACGATGAGACGCTGGCGCTGACGGTTGAAGACGGCGGTCAGGGCTTCCCTGCCGAGCCCCAAGACACCGGCCTGGGGATGCGGCTGATCAGGTCCCTGGTGGAGCAACTCGGCGCGACCTTCGAGATCAAGCACAACCCCGGGGCCGCGATCCTGGTGCGCATGCCCGCTGAAGCCAAGTGCGAGGCCTCCGGCTGCTAGGCTTGCGGTTCTACGGAAACTTGCGGCAGCGCTTGATCCGCGAGCCATGCTAACCACCTACCCATGAACTTCGACCTTATGCGGCTGGTCGCGGCCCTGCTGGTGGTGGTGAGTCACACCTTTCCGCTCGCCGGACAGGCGCCCTTCCGGATCATGGGAATCGAGGACCTTGGCGCTCTCGGGGTGTCCATCTTCTTCGTGATCAGCGGTTACCTGATCGGCGCCAGCTATAGGCGCGACCCGAAGAGCTACTTGCTCAAGCGTATTCTCCGGATCGAACCCGGGCTGATCGTGTCTCTGGTCGTCACCGTGGGACTGTTGGCCTTCATGACCACGGCGCCGGCGGCCGAGTATTGGCCGGCGGCGACCCTTTATGTCCTGCGCAACGCGCTGCTCTATCCGGCGACCTATGAATTGCCGGGTGTGTTCCAGAACGTTCCGATGGCGGGAGTGATCAATGGGGTGCTGTGGACGCTCCGTCTCGAGTTCAGCTTCTACCTCGTGCTGATACTGGTTCGGGGTCGCCTGGCGGCGGTGCTGGGGCTCACGGCGCTCTGCGCGCTCGCGTTCGTGGCGATCACGTTTCTCCGGCCCGATTGGGCTGACCACAGAGTGACCCGCGTGGCCTTCCTCGCCGCCCGCAACGGCTTGCTCTTCTTCGCCGGCGCGGCCGTCCAGTTCAGCGGCTGGCGCGTCCCGCTCTGGCTGGGCGGGTTGTCGGCGCTCGCCTTCCCTTTTGTCGGAGCACTCGCCCTGCCTACGGCGGTGCTGGGGCTGGCCCGCCCCGGCAAGCTGCCCGCGGACCTGAGCTATGGGATCTATATCTACGCCTTCCCCCTGCAGCAGGCCCTGGCGGCCTATGGGCAGCTCACCGTGGCCACGGCGGTGCTGACGGTCGTACCGTTCGCCGTCGCGAGCTGGGTCCTCGTGGAACGGCCGGCCCTCAATCTAAAGCCGGGCGCCCCCCGGCCTGGCGAACTGCGGACTAGACGCGGTTCCGAATGAACCAATCACGGTTTCGTGCGCTCTCCTCGGGCCATACCACTCAGGAGATACCTATGCGCATCGCGACCATCGCCATCGCCGCCATTGGCGCGCTCAGCCTCGCCGCCTGCAGCAAGCCGGCGGAAAAGGCCGCGGACGCTCAGGCGGACGCCGTCCAGGCAAACGCCGACGCCGCTGCGGACCAGATGAACGCCCAGGCCGACGCCGCGAAGGCAACCGCCGACGCCACCGCCGACGCCGCCAAGGCGCAAGGCGAGGCCGCCGCCGAAAACCTGGAAGCCAAGGCCGACGCGACCAAGCAGGCCGCGGACGAGAAGGCGGACGCCATCAAGGATGCGGCCGAGAAGAAGTAGCTCGGCGCAACAATAGCCAAGGCCCCGGAGCTCTGCCGAGCTCCGGGGCCTTCTTTTTAGGCGCATCCACTCGGACGAGGCGCGGCTTGCTGAACCCCTCCCCGGCTTGCCCGTTTATGAACCGACCGATCGAGGAGGTCACCATGACGGCCAAGAAACCTGAGCATCCGTTGATCCCCGCCGACCGGGTGAACGGCACCGACGTCGTCAACAAGGCCGGCAAGAAGCTGGGTAAGATCGAGGACGTGGCCATCGACAAGGTCTCGGGCGAAGTCGCCTATGCGATCATGTCGTTTGGCGGTTTGCTGGGCCTTGGGGCCACCTACCATCCGGTGCCCTGGCGCCTGCTGAAGTACGACACCGACAAGGGCGCCTATGTGGTCCCGCTGGACAAGGCCGACCTCGAGAAGGCGCCGGCGATCGACGAGGAAAAACTTTCGGGCTGGAACGACAGCCTGAGCCGCGAGGCGATCTACGGCTACTACTCCAGCTATGGCGTCGGCCCTTATTGGGGCTAGCTCCTCAGCCGGCGTTCAGGCGCGTCCTGCCACCATGGAGGTTGACCGCATCCCGCCACCTCGTCGAAGTGCCTGGAGCGCCCTGTCGCGGACCCACTCGTCCGCCACTGCGCGAGTGACCGACTGCATGAACGCCAACCGCGCCGGCACGGATTGGCGCGTGCGCCGCATCATCACCGCCACGGCATAGACGTGGCCGTCCGGCGCCGTGATCAGGCCGACGTCGTTGATGCCCACCGAAGCGCCGCGGAAATCCTGGCCGGTGCCGGTCTTGTGGGCGATCGACCAGCCCGAGGGCAGGCCGCCCTTCAGCCGGCGCGGACCGGTGCGGGCCTGGGCCATCAGTCCGAGCAGGCGCTCCGTGGACGCCGCCGAGAGCAGTTCGCCCCGCGCTAGCGCCGCCAGAGCGGTGGTGATCTCGGCCGGAGCGACGCCGTCCAGCGGATCGGCCAGGTAGGCGTCCATCGCCGCCTGCCGGGTCGCCATGGGCAGGGCTTCGCGCGCCGCCTGGAAGTTCCAGCCGACCCCGTAGTCCGCCTGCCACACCAGCCCGGCGGTCGAAGCCTGCAGGTCCCGCTCGTAGGCCCCCACCTTGACGCCGGTCAGACCCATGTCCCGCAGGGTCGCAGCCACGCCGTCCGGCCCGCCGAGCTCGCGCATCAGCTTGTCGTTGGCCGCATTGTCGCTCTCCACGAGCGCGCGGCGCAGCAGGTCCGAGATTGGCGTCGCATAGCCCTTGGCGCCGATCCGGTACGCCACCGGCTGGAAGAAGACGGAACGATCGGCGTCGGTCAGCGTGACCGTGCCGTCCGGGTCCAGGCGGCCGTCATCGGCCGCCTTCATCACGGCGATAGCGACCCAGAGCTTCGAGACGCTCTGCTGGGGATAGGCCCGGGCCTGGTCGACCCCGGCGGTCCAGCCGGTCGCCACGTCGGTGACGGCGATCCCCACGTCCTCGCCGTAGGCTGCGGCCAGCTCGTTGAGCCGCGCCTGCAGAGCGGCAGGCGCCGGCGGCGCCTTTTTCCGCTGGATCTCCAGGCGGGCGGCGGTCAGGGGTCCGGACGCGAGCCGCGCGGCGCGGTCGGCTGAGACCAACCCTCCGGCCAAGGCGGCGGCCGCGAGAATGCCCAAGGCTATGCCCCGGCGGCCTCGGAAATATCGGAACCCCTGCGCCATCCCGGCTGAACGCTCCAGCTCTTCAATCGGCCGCACGACGATGATGATGATCGTGCGGTTCGCCGCTCCCGCGGATTTCGACCGTCACATGCGACAGCCCCGCCAGTCCAGCCAGGCGGGCGCGGTAGGTCGCCACAGGCTTGGGATCGGCCGCCGCGATCACCGCGATCACCGCGTGGTGTCCGGGGCCGAGGCGCCAAAGGTGCAGGTCGATCACGCGCTCGCCGCCGTCGGACAGGCGCCGGCGCACCTCGGCGGTGAGCTCCGGCGAGGGGTTGATGTCCACCAGCGCCGCGCCGGCCTTGCGGATCAGGCTCCAGGCGAACTGCGCCACCAGAACCGCCGCCAGAAGACCCGCCAGGGGGTCGGCGAAACCCAGGCCGAACCACTGCCCTGCGCCGATAGCCAACAGCGTCAGGACAGACACCGCGGCGTCGGCGCTGAGGTGCAGATGGGCCGCCGACAGGTTCAGGTCGCCTTGCGGATCGTTGCGGTCGGCGGTCACGCCCGTGGGCTTCAGCAGCCAGATGCAGACCAGGTTCACGGCCAGGCCCGCGACGGCGATGGTCAGGGCGTTCCGATAGTCGACCGGCTCGGGATCGAAGAGCCGCAGGATGCTCTCGACCGCCATCAACACGGCGGTGACCGCCAGAACCACCGCGTTGGCGAAGCCCGCCAGATAGCCGAGCTTGCCCGTGCCGAAGCTGAACGCCGGATTGTCCGCGTGCCGGCGCGCCAGGGCATAGGCTGCGGCCGCCACCAGCAAGGCGGCCACGTGGGCGGCCATGTGGAGACCGTTGGCCATCAAGGCCATCGACCGGGTGGCGGCGCCGCCGGCGACCAGGGCGACCAAGGTGGCCGCGCAGATCGCCGTGACGATCCAGGTGCGGCGCTCGTTCCGGCGATGGTCGGCGCCCAGATAGGTCCGGTCGCCGCGAAAGGCGTCCAGGGCTTTGACGCTGGGACTGTCTGGCCGGTCGGCGGTGGTCATGTGTTATTTTATAACAACCAGTTCGGATAACGCCAGCGTGCAGTTGCCGAGCTGCAACGCTCCGCCGCCGCGCGCCCGACAGAACGCCACTTCATAAGTTCCGCTCGCCCGACTACATGACAAAGCCATGAGCGAGACCCTGACCACGAAGATCCCCGTGACCGTCCTGACCGGCTACCTCGGAGCCGGCAAGACGACGCTGCTGAACCGGATCCTCTCCGAGGACCACGGCAAGAAGTACGCCGTCATCGTCAACGAGTTCGGCGAGGTCGGCATCGACAACGACCTGATCGTCGGCGCGGACGAAGAGGTCTTCGAGATGAACAACGGCTGCGTGTGCTGCACGGTGCGGGGCGACCTCATCCGGGTGCTCTCCGGCCTGATGAAGCGCAAAGGCAAGTTCGACGGGATCATCGTGGAGACCACCGGGCTGGCCGACCCCGCCCCGGTGGCCCAGACCTTCTTCGTGGACGACGACGTCCGCGCCCGCACCGAGCTGGACAGCGTCACCACCGTCGTGGACGCCAAGCACCTGCCGCTGCGGCTCAAGGACTCCAAGGAGGCGGCGGAGCAGATCGCGTTCGCCGACCAGATCATCCTCAACAAGACCGACCTGGTGTCGGAGGCCGAGTTGGCCGAGGTGGAGCGGGCGATCCGCTTGCTGAACCCACTGGCGCCGATCCGCCGGGCCCAGCGGTCGAACGTACCGCTGGACTCCATCCTGGGTCGCCACGCCTTCGACCTGAGCCGGGTGACCGAGCTGCAGCCGGATTTCCTGAATCCCGCTCATGGCGAGGCCGGCCACGTGCACGACGACGACTGCGATCACGATCACCATGGTCACGACGATGGGCATAACCACGGCCACGCCCACATCCACGACCACGTGGCCGAGAGCGGGATCTCGTCGATCTCGCTGACCGCACAGACGCCGATCGACGGCGCCAAGGTGACCGCCTGGCTGAACAACGTGCTGCAGACCCAGGGCGTCGATATCCTGCGCGCCAAGGGCATCCTGGACGTCAAGGGGGAGGATCGCCGCCTGGTGTTCCAGGCCGTGCACATGATCCTCGAGGGCGACTTCCAGGGCCCCTGGAAGGCGGCGGACAACCGCTATTCGCGCCTGGTGTTCATCGGCCGCAACCTGGATAGGGACGTACTGACGGCCGGCTTCGAGAGCTGCATAGCCGCCTGAGCGTCAGGCTGCGGCAGGCTGGCTGACCAGGCGGCGGAAGCATTGGGCGGCGACCACCTCCGGCCGCAGCTGGCCGCACCATTCGACGACGCGACCACCACGCCATTCCAACACCACGCTACGGCCCTCCAGCCGGTAGCGCGCACGGTGGATCGCGGCGCCCACCGGAAGTTCAATCGTCTGCCACATCGCCCTGCGCCTTGCGCTGCCCGAGGTCGTTCCGACCCTTCTGCGTTCCTGGCTAGGCCCAGAGGGGTTGCACCGCGATTAATGATGAACGTGAGCGGCTAGAATGCCTCGCCCACCAGGCCGACCTTGTCGAAGCCTGTGGCGCGCAGCCGGTTCATCACGCGCATCAGCGCTCCGTAGCGCACACCCTCATCGGCCCGCAGATAGATCCGTTGTTCCCCGGCGCGGGCCCCCGCTCCAGCCGCGACGACTCCCGGCAGGTCGTCGAGGCTCGCCTCGCGCTCGCCCACGTAGATCCGCCCCGCCAAGGTCAGGGTCACGATGACGGGAGCCTGGGCGGGCATGGGCGAGGCCTGCGCCTGAGGAAGGTCCACCTTCACCGACACCGTCGAGACCGGAAGGGCGACCATGAAGATGATCAGCAGGACCAGCATCACATCCACGAAGGGCGTGACGTTGATCTCGGCGTTCTGACCGATGTTCCAGGTGTCGTTGCGAGCAGAAAGAGAAGCTCCCATGCGCGGCCTCCGTTGAGTTACGGATGTAATATATTATGTTTGTGATTTTCTGCAAGCCGAGGCTTCGGACAAGAAAAAGCCCGCCGAGGTTTCCCGCGGCGGGCCGTTCCGGAAGCTGTTGCGAAGGGCTTAGAGCTCTTCGTTGATCAGGGCGACCTGATAGAAGCCGTTGCCCTGCAGGTCGTTCATGACACCCATGAACTCGCCGTAGAGCACGTCGCGATCGGCGCGGATGTAGACCCGCTGTTCGGTCGGCGGGATCGTGGGATCGTCGACCTGAAGCTGGGCCGCCAGGTCGGAGGCGAGGCGGTCGATGGTGGTGGGCTTTTCGCCGATGAACACCCGCTGACCGCGTTGGATGTTGATCAGCGTCGGCTCCTTCACCACCGTCCCGGGGGGCGGCGGGATCGCCGGCGGAAGGTCGAGCTTGATCGACACGGTCGCGGCCGGGATCGACACCATGAAGATAATGAGGAGCACGAGCATGACGTCCACGAAGGGGGTCACGTTCATGTCTGCGTTCTGGCCGAGATCGAATTTCGATCCACCGCCGCCGCCCATCTTGGCGCCCATGCGTCCTGGTTCCTTACCCTTTGGCGCGCTCAGTCCGCGCTTTCGGGCCGACCATTGGCAAGCCGCCAGGGGCTTGTAAAGCCGAAAGAGCGGGAACGCGGTTCACCCGTCGCAAACGCCCCGCGCTTGCCCGCCGCAGCATCGCCTCCTAGGAAGCGCGCCATGACCTTCAGCTTCGACGCCTATGTGACCGCCGCCCATTTCGACCGCGCGGGCCGCGCGGCCTTCGCCCTGGGCGACGGCACGGTTCGTTTCGAGAGCGGCGAGTCGGTCCAGGCGCACGCCGGCGCCGCGCTGTCCGCCTGCCTGCCCCCTGTCGGCGAGGGCCTGCTGACCGGTGGAGACGACGGGCGCGTGGTGCTGTCGACGCCGTCCGGCGTCCAGCAACTGGTCAGTCTGCCGGGCAAGTGGATCGAGTCGGTGGCGGCGAGCCCGGAGTCGAAACTGATCGCCTTTGCCGCCGGTCGCGAGCTGCATGTGCGGGACCTGGGCGACCCGACGTTTGCCCGCGTGTTCACGCACGAGAAATCGGCCGCCGACATCGCCTTCGACCCCAAGGGGCGACGCCTGGCGGTGGCGACTTACGGCGGCGTCTGGCTCTGGTATGCGCGCATCGCCGACCAGAAGCCGGTGATCCTGAAATGGGCCGGCAGCCACGTGACCGCGTGCTGGAGCCCGGACGGCAAGTTCCTGGTCAGCGGGATGCAGGAGAACCAGCTCCACGGCTGGCGGGTGGCCGACGAGAAGAATATGCGGATGGGCGGCTATCCGTCGAAAGTCCGGAGCCTGGCTTTCATGTCCAAGGGCGCCGTGATGGCCACCTCGGGCGCGAACGGCGCCGTGTGCTGGCCCTTCGCCGGCGCGACCGGGCCGATGGGCAAGCAGGCCGCCGAGATCGGCTACGACGACACCGCCACGACCACGCGCGTCGCCGCTCGGCTCGACAACACCTGGCTGGCGGCCGGCCTGGACGACGGCCGCGTATGGGCCGCGGACGTGACCGGCGAGAAGCTGGTCCCGATCAAGGCCGAGAAGGGCGCGGCGATCTCGGCCCTGGCGCTCAGCGCCGACGCCACGCGCGTGGCGTGGGGCGACGAGGACGGCAACGCGGGCGTCGCCGAGATCGCAGAGAGCGTGACAACCTGAAGCGGATGCCGGTTCAGGCGCCCGTCACGCTCCAACACCCGACTTCCAGGCCCCGTAGGGATCCCTGAACGGCTTGCCCAGCGCTTCCGCGACGGCAGGGTGCGTGACCTCGCCTGCTAGCACGTTGAGGCCCTTGGCCAGGTGGCGGTTCTTCTTCAGCGCACCCAGGCCCTGGTCGGCCAGTTGCAGGCCCAGGGGCAGGGTCGCATGGACGAGAGCTTCGGAAGAGGTGCGCGGCGCCGCGCCGGGCATGTTGGCGACGCAGTAGTGGACCACCCGGTCGATGGTGTAGGTCGGATCCTTGTGGGTGGTCGGCCGGCTGGTCTCGAAGCAGCCGCCCTGGTCGATGGAAACGTCCACCAGCACGGACCCCGGCTTCATCTCCGAGAGGTGCTCGCGTTTGACCAGCTTGGGCGCGGAGGCGCCGGCGGTCAGCACCGCGCCAATGACCACGTCGGCCTTCAGCACCTCCTCGTCCACGGCGTCCTGAGTGGAGTAGCGGGTCAGGACGCGGCCCTGGAACATGTTGTCCAGCTCCCGCATGCGCGGGATCGACCGCTCGACGATCACCACCTCGGCGCCCAGACCCGCCGCCATGCGCGCGGCGTTCATGCCCACGACGCCGCCCCCAAGCACCAGCACGCGCGCCGGCGGCACGCCCGGCACCCCGCCGATCAGCAGGCCCATGCCGCCATTGTGCTTCAGCAGCGTCTCACCGGCCGAGAACACCGCGATCCGACCTGCGACCTCGGACATGGGCGCCAGCAGCGGCAGCCCGCCCTGTGCATCGGTCACCGTCTCATAGGCGATGCCCGCGCAGCCGGATTTCAGGAGGCCCTCGGCCTGCTCCGGATCAGGCGCCAGGTGCAGGTAGGTGAAGAGGATGTGATCCGGTTTGAGCCGCGCCCATTCGATGGCCTGGGGCTCCTTCACCTTCACGATCATCTGGGCCTCGGAAAAGGTGGCTTCCGCGTCCGCAGCGATCCCGGCGCCGGCCCGCACATAGAGCGCGTCGGCATAGCCCGCCCCGATCCCGGCGCCTGCCTGCACGATCACCTCATGGCCATGGGACACGTACTCTCGCACCGCCGTGGGCGTGAGCCCCACGCGATACTCGTCTGGCTTGATCTCGCGGGGCACGCCGATGCGCATCAGG
>DASVNS010000445.1:0-3154 GCA_036383735.1 Phenylobacterium sp.
GGCGGGGCGCCGGACCCGCGCGAGGCCACCATCGACCGGCTGGTGACCAAGAACTTCGGGCAGCTGCCGCAGACCAACACCACCTTCGGCTTCAACGGCGGCTACGACTTCGGCAAGATCGCAGTGTACGGCTTCGGCACCTGGTCCAAGCGCGAGTCCGATCTGCCGTTCACCTACCGGACCCCGAACAACGTCAACACGACGCCGGCGCTCTACCCGCTGGGCTTCCGGCCGAACGAAGTCGTCAACGAGGACGACTTCGAGTTCACCGGCGGCATGAAGGGCGACCTCGGCGGCTGGGACTGGGACCTCTCCACCGGCTACGGCAAGAACAAGGCCGCGCTGCACACCTCCAACACCGAGAACGCCAGCCTTGGGCCGGCCAGCCCCAAGGTCTTCTACGTCGGGACGCTGCAGTCCGACGAGGTGACCAGCAACCTCGACGTGACCCGCGGGTTCGATGTCGGCGACTCGCAGCTCCAGGTGTCGTTCGGCGCCCAGTACCGCCGCGAGGGCTACAAAATCTCGCCCGGTGAGCCGGCGAGCTACGCCGAGGGCCTCTACCGCGCCCCCGCCGGCCAGCCGTTCGCGGGGGTCGCGCCCCAGACCGGCGCCCAGGCGACGCCCGGCTTCCGCCCCGCCGACGCCAGCACCAGCCACCGGGACTCCAAGGCGGTCTATGGCGAACTGGGCTGGGATGCGACGGACAGGCTCTTCATCGGGGCCGCCGCCCGCTACGAGGACTACAGCGACTCGTCGGGCGACACCCTGACGGGCAAACTCACCGGCCGCTACGAGCTGACCGACTGGCTCTCGCTGCGCGGCGCGATCAGCAACGGCTTCCGCGCGCCCGGCCTGGCCCAACAGCACTACGCCGCCACGTCCAGCCAGTTCCGGACGGTCAACGGCGTGCCCAACCAGTTGCTGCTGATCAAGACCCTGCCGGTCGGCGCGCCCGAAGCGGTCGCGCTCGGCGCCAAGCCGCTGACGCCGGAGAAGTCCAAGAACATCAGCGGGGGCATCACGTTGCAGCCGACGTCCGGACTGGACGTCACCGTCGACGCCTACCAGATCGAGGTGGACAATCGGATCGCCATCACCAGCACCCTGACCGGGGCGGCGGTGAGCAACATCCTGATCTCCAAGGGTCTGTCCGGCGACCTGTCGGCCCAGTACTACACCAACGCCATCGACACCCGGACCCGCGGCATCGACGTGGTGGCGACCTACCGCTACGACCTCGGCGACTGGGGCCGGCTGCGCGCCAACGCCGGGTTCAACTACGGCAAGACCAAGATCACCGACATCATTCCCAACCCGCCGGAGCTGACGGCGCTGGGCTCCGGGTTCTTGCTGTTCGCCCGCGGCAGCCAAGGCTTCCTGACCACCTCGTTCCCCAAGAGCAAGGTGGCGCTGGGCCTGAACTGGGACTGGAACAAGCTGAACGTTAACCTGCGCTCGACCCGCTACGGCAAGTTCACGGTGATCGCCGACCTGCCGATCAACGACCGCAGCTATGGCGCCAAGTGGATCACCGACCTGGAGGTCAGCTACAAGGTGCTGGACAACGTCACCCTGGCCGCGGGGGCGAGCAACCTCTTCAACGAGTATCCGGACAAGAACGGCCAGTACAACGCCGCGCTGGGCAGCGGCCAGTTCCCACCGACCTCGCCCTTCGGCTTCACGGGTGGGTCCTGGTACGCCCGGGCGCAATACAACTTCTGACGACCGCGACTGCGCAGGGGAGGCTCGCCGTGTACTTGGCCAGGAATCTCATGGTCGCCGCCGCGGTGGCGGTGGGCGTCATCGCGGCCCCGGCGGCCGTTCAGGCCGCGCCCAGAGGCGAGATCCTCTACGACACCTATGGCGTGCCGCATATCTACGGCAAGGACGAGGCCTCGGTGTTCTACGGCTTCGGCTACGCCACGGTGCAGAACCACGGCAATGTGGTCGTGAAGCTGTACGGCCAGGCCCGCGGGCGGGCGGCGGAGTACTGGGGGCCGGCCGAGGTCGAGTCCGACAAGTGGGTGATCGCCAACGGCATCTATGAGCGCGCCAAGGCCTGGTACGCCCAGGAGCCGGCCAGCTTCCGCGCCGACCTGGACGCCTTCGCCGCGGGCATGAACGCCTACGCCAAGGCCCATCCCGAGAAACTGGACCCGTCGGTGCTGCAGGTCTTCCCGATCAGCGGCGTCGACGTCATGGCCCACGGCCACCGGCTGATGAACTACGTCTATGTGGCGCCCCAGGCGCGCACGATGGGCTCCAACGCCGATGCGGGCTCGAACGCCTGGGCGGTGATGCCGAAGAAATCGGCGAGCGGGAACACCCTGCTGCTGGCCAACCCGCACCTGCCGTGGGCGCCCAGCCAGCTCACCTATTTCGAAGCCGACCTGAATGGGCCCGGCATCAAGATGTACGGCGCCACCCAGGTGGGCCTGCCGGTGCTGCGTTTCGCGTTCAACGAGCACATGGGCTTCACCAACACGGTCAACGGCGTCCTGGGCGCCACGAACTACGAGCTCAAGCTCGCCGACGGCGGCTATCTGTTCGACGGCAAGGTCCTGCCGTTCACGACAACGACCCGGACCTTCAAGGTCAAGCAGGCCGACGGGACCCTGCGCACCCAGACGCTGGAGCTCCGCGCCTCGGTCCAGGGTCCGGTGTTCGCCCGCGCGGACGGCAAGACCGTGGCGCTGCGCGTGGCCGGTCTCGATCGGCCGGGCGGCCTTCGCCAGTACTGGGACATGGGCAAGTCGAAGAGCTTCGCCGACTACCAAGCGATCATGAAGCGCCTGCAGGTGCCGTCGTTCAATATCGTCTACGCCGACCGCGAGGGCCACGTTCAGTACCTCTACAACGGCATCCTGCCCAAGCACCCCGACGGCGATGTCGCCAAATGGGGCGGGCTCGTTCCGGGCGACACCTCGGCGACGCTGTGGAGCGAGACGCACAGCTACGAAGAGCTGCCCAAGGTCGTCGATCCGCCCAGCGGCTACGTCCAGAACACCAACGACCCGCCGTGGGTGTCGACCTGGCCGCAGGCGATTCAGGCGAAGGACTATCCCGCCTACATGGCCAACAACGGGCCGATGTCGCTGCGCGCGCAGCAGTCGTCGCACCTGATGGCGGACCCGCCGAAGATCTCCTTCGA
>DASVNS010000446.1:0-1611 GCA_036383735.1 Phenylobacterium sp.
AGTTCGCGCGCTTCCACCGGCGGCGACGGGCGCAGAGCCTCGCTCGGTCCGTCCTCGGCGAGCGACGCTGTCTCGGGCGACGGCGAAGCCGCGGGCGGCAACGCGATCACCGGCGCAATCGCCGCGTAGCGCGGCGTGCCACAGGCGGTGAGCGCCGTCCCAGCCAGCAGGATCAGAGCGGTTCGTTGGAAGAGGTGCGTCATCGCCGCTCCGGTAGCTCGAACAAGAATCATGCGGGGCGTGGGGTGGGATGATGGCGGCGAGCCGGCGCCCCCGCCAACCCGCAAAAGCCCCGCAACACGAAAAGGTCAGAGTTCCTTGGCGACACCGTCCAGCAATGGCACGAAACGGACGTCGATCAGATCCTCGACCTGGAAGCCCCCCTGCCCGTCGCCGGTATACCGGCGCAGGACCTGGACCGGCCCCTTGCCGATCGGCGCCACCAGGACGCCGGTCGGCTTGAGCTGTGAAAGCAGTGCCTTGGGCTCCCCCGGCGCCGCGGCTGTGACCATAATGCGGTCAAACGGCGCCTGCTCCGGCCACCCCTCTCCGCCGTCGCCGAAGCGGGTGATGACGTTGGTGAGGCCCAGTTCGCGGAACCGGCCCTCGGCCTCGCGCATCAGGGTGCGGTAGCGCTCCACCGTGTAGACCAGCCGCGCCAGCTTCGAGAGGATCGTCGTCTGGTAGCCGCTGCCGGTGCCGATCTCGAGCACGCGGTCGCGGCGGTCGATCTTCAGCGCCTGGCTCATCAGCCCGACCACGAACGGCTGGCTGATGGTCTGGCCGCAGGCGATCGGCAGGGCCGAATCCTCGAACGCCCGCTCCTTGAACAGCGCCTGGGTGAACAGTGGCCGCGGCGTGGTCTCGATGGCCGACAGCACCTTGGCGTCGGTCACGCCCTGCGAGCGCAACGCCAGCAGCAGGCGCGCCATGCGGGTTTCCGGTGTGTCGTCGGCGTCCGACATCTCAGGCCCTGGGCGGCGGGCCGCCCAGCACGCCCTTCAGCTGGTGGACGGTCGGCATATGAGTGAGGTCGATGTGCAGCGGGGTCACCGAGATCTTGCCTTCGTAGAGCGCGCGCAGGTCGGTCCCCTCGGGCGGGCTGGAACGCAGCTGCCGGAAACCGACCCAATAATAGTCCCGGCCGCGCAGATCGAGGCGCTTCTCGGCATGGCGGATCTGGAAGTCCCTCAGGCCCTGCCGGGTGACCTCGACCTCCTTGATGTCCTCGACCGGGCCATTCGGGAAATTGATGTTCAGGACCACGTCCTTGGGCCAGCCGAGCTCCACAAGCCGCCCGATGATGCCGTGGCCGAAGGTTTCGGCCGCCTCGAAGCTCTGCCCCGGCTCGTAGAAGCCCATCTGCGACAGGGCGATGGACGGCACCCCCAGCGCCATGCCCTCGATGGCGCCGGCCACGGTGCCGGACATCGTCACGTCCTCGGCCAGGTTCGCGCCGCGGTTCACGCCCGACAGCACCAGCTCGGGCCTGCCGCCGGGGATCAGGTCGTTGATGCCCAGCATCACGCAGTCCGTGGGCGTGCCCGTCGTCGCGAACCGACGGTCGGAGAGCTGGCGCACGCGGATCGGGTCGGCCAACGTCAGCGCGCG
>DASVNS010000447.1:0-1999 GCA_036383735.1 Phenylobacterium sp.
CAGCAAGGCGACTTCCACCCGGCCGCACGGGCCGAGGTGCTGCAATTCCTGGCCGATCGTTTCACCGACAGCGTCCGCGAGCTGGAGGGCGCCCTGAACACCCTCGTGGCCAGGGTGGGCGGCGACATCGGCCGTCTCACCTTCGACGAGGCCCAGGCCATCTTGCGGCCCCACCTCGCGGTCACGGAGCGCAAGGTGACGGTGGACATGATCCAGAAGGTGGTGTCAGAGCACTATGCGCTGAAGCAAGCCGACCTGATCTCCGAGCGCCGCGCCCGCGCGGTGGCCCGCCCGCGCCAGGTGGCCATGTGGCTGGCCAAGCAGATCACCACCCGCTCGCTGCCCGATATCGGCCGCAGGTTCGGCGGGCGCGACCACACCACCGTCCTGCATGCCGTGCGCCGTATCGAGGCGCTGAAGGCCGAAGATCCCGGGATCGCCCGCGACGTGGACGTCCTGCTGCGGAAGCTGCGCGGCTGATCCGGCTTCAAGTGATCGCGGATGATGAAGCCGTCGCGCGGCCCTGTCGTTCAGCATTCCTGGCGCCACCCCCTGATTTTATGGCGCCGCCAGTCAAGGTTGTGGGTCGCGCCGGCCTTGTAATTTGACCGTGTAGGTTTCCATCTTCCGTCGGCGGCCGGCGATCATCTCCGACCGGCAGGGAGATGCGACAATGGGCGACAAGAATTCAAAGGGCGCTGCGCTGATCACCGGCGCCTCGACCGGCATCGGAGCGGTTTATGCCGACCGGCTGGCCAAGCGAGGCTACGATCTGATCCTCGCCGCCCGCGACGAGGCGCGGCTGAACACTCTGGCCACCCGTCTGCGCGCCGAGACCGGGGTAAAGGTCGAGGTGATCCGCTCTGACCTCATGGTCCGCGACGACGTGCGTCGGTTGGAAGCCCGGTTGCGCGACGACGCCGGTGTAACCCTGTTGTTGAACAATGCCGGTGCGGGGCAGGCGAAACCCTTCGCACAGGGCACGGCCGACAGCTGGGAGGACCTGATCCAGCTCAACATTACCGCCGTCACGCGCCTGGCCAACGCCGCCGTCGCCGGCTTCACGCAGCGTGGTCACGGGAAGATCGTCAACGTCGCCTCGGTCGTGGGCCTGCTGCCAGTGCTCAAGAATACGGTCTACGGGGCGACCAAAGCCTATGTCCTCTACCTGTCGGAATCGCTGAACGACGAGCTTGCCGGTTCGGGCGTGACGATCCAGGCGGTGCTGCCGGGGGCCACCCGGACCGAGATCTGGGAACGCTCGGGCTACAATATCCAGAACATACCCGACGAGAACATGATGGACGTGGAGGAGTTGGTCGACGCGGCGCTGGCTGGCCTGGACCAGGGCGAACTGGTGACCATCCCCTCGCTACCCGACGCCGCCGACTGGGCCGCCGTGACGGCGGCGCGGATGAACCTGGGTCCGAACGTCTCGCACAAGCACCCGGCCGCCCGCTACGGCGTCAAGGTGGCGGAGCCCGCATAACGCTCGACGGAACAATAAAAAAGGCGGCCGCATCGCTGCGGCCGCCCTCGTCATGTCCGTCGAAACTGTCGACGCTTAGGCGTCGGCGGCTTCCGGCTGCTTGCTCGACAGGTCCTCGCCGGTCTCCTGGTCGACGACCTTCATGGAGAGGCGGGTCTTGCCGCGGTCGTCGAAGCCCAGGAGCTTCACCTTGACCGACTGACCTTCGGTCAGCACGTCCGAGACCTTGTTCACGCGCTCGTTGGCGATCTGGCTCACGTGGACCAGGCCGTCCTTGGCGCCGAAGAAGTTCACGAAGGCGCCGAAGTCGACGATCTTGACCACCTTGCCGGTGTAGATCGCGCCGATTTCCGCTTCCTGGGTGATCGACTTGATCCAGGTCTTGGCCGCGTCGATCTTGGCCTGGTCGGCGGCCGCGATCTTGATGGTGCCGTCTTCGCCGATGTCGATCTTGGCGCCGGTTTCCGCGGTGATCTCGCGGATCACCTTGCCGCCGGTGCCGATCACTTC
>DASVNS010000448.1:0-9473 GCA_036383735.1 Phenylobacterium sp.
CGGCGCACGGGCGGGCCGCGCCACCGCGCGCTTCGGCGGGGTCGGCTTCTGCTTTTCGACCTTCGGCGGCGCGGGCTTCGGTGGCGCTGGATCGGGTTTGGCCGCCGGCGCCGGCGGCGCGGGCGGCTCGGGGCGCAATTCGACCAACTGCACCTGCATCGGCGGCAGCTCGCGCACAGGCAGCGGATCCGGCTGGACGTTCAAGACGACCAGCAGGACCGCCGCATGCGCGACGAGGCTGAAACCCCCGGTCAGCAGGCGACGTCGCTTCGAAGTCTGGCGGCGGTCCTGCGACACGGAGCTTGCGGGCTGACCTGCCCGCTAGCTGAGGACGATCAGCACGACCCGGCGGTTGGCCTGGCGGCCCGCGCGGTTCGTGTTGGGGGCCGCCGGGGCATCCGCGCCATACGAGATGGTGCTGATGCGGTTCAGCGGCACGCCGTGCTGATTCAGGTAGCGGCGCACGGCCTCAGCCCGTTCCTCGCCGAGGCGATAGTTCACCTCTTTGGGGCCGGTGGCGTCGGTATGGCCCTGGACCTCGATATAGACGTTGCGGTTGTCGGTCTTGAGCTTCTCGGCAAACGCGTCGAGCCGGGCCTGGGTCTCAGGCGAAAGGGTCGCCTTGGACAGCCCGAACTTCATGCTGTCGTCCGACAGGACCTCGGAATAGAGGAACTTGCCCTCGGCCAGCTTGCCCGCCGCGGTGGCGCGGTCCAGCGCATCCCTGGCCGTCCCCTCGACCGTCCCTACGCGGGTCTCGACCGTATCGACACGACCGGCGACAGCGTCGGTCTTCGTGCCCACGACGGCCACTTCTTCCCTGACGAACTTCTTGGTGGCGCAGCCTCCCAGGCTGACCACACCGAGTAACGCCGCCCCCGCAATCATCACCTTCGACGTAGGGTGGATCATTCAATTCGCTCCGTTCCGGTTGGTCCCCCCGACCGTCGTTAAGCTTTGAACACCTCTTCAATCAGGCCCGATCTGGGCCGTTTTCAGGCATAGCTTGGCCATAAATTGGCCAGACAGGTCGCTGCGCAACCGCGGGCGGCCCTGTGGCGAAGGGCCGCGCCGACGTTGGCTGCCGGTCGCGGCGGCGTTCACGACCTCGAAAGTCCTGCGGCCGTTACCTCATGGCGAGCGCGAAGACGCCGAGAGGAAACAGCTTTGAGCAATCGCGTCCCACCTGCGGCGGATGGGGTGTTCGCGTTCATCGCGGAACGGACCAGCGACGTGATCGTTCGCGCCAACGCCCAGGGCCTTCTGACCTACGTCTCGCCCGCCGTGCGTCGCTATGGCTACGAGCCGGAGGATCTGGTCGGGACGGGTCAATCCGCACTCGTCCATCCCGACGACGCCAGGAACCTGGCCGCGAACAACGCCGCGCTCTGGGCGGGCGAGCTGGACGACAGCCGCAAGCGCCAGCACAGGTTCCGCCGTGCCGATGGCGAGTGGGTGTGGTTCGAGGGCAATCCGCAGATCGTCCTGGACGCCGACGGCGCGGTCGTCGAGATCGTCAATATCTTCCGCGATGTGACGGCGCGGCGCGCGCTGGAGGCGGATGCGCGGGCGCAGGCCGAGCTGTTCGAGGCGGCGTTCCGGCATGCGGCGGTGGGCATGGCGCTGATCGGCCTGGACGGCAGGTTCCTGCGGGTGAACGAGGCGTTCTGCCGGATCGTCGGCTATCGCGAAGCCGAGATGCTGGCGCTCGACTTCCAGACAATCACGCGGCCCGAAGACCTCGACGAGGCCCTGGGCCAGCTACGGCGCCTGATTGCCGGCGAAGTCGACAGCTATCGATTGGACAAGCGCTACATCCGCGCCGACGGCGGGCAGGTGTGGGTGGCGGTGGCGGTGTCGGTCGTGCGGGACGCGGACGGCGCGCCCAAGCACATCGTGGCGCAGGTCGAGGACCAGTCGGAACGCCGCGCGGCCGAGGATGCCCGGCGCGAGAGCGAGGCGCGCTATCGGCTGATTGCGGAAAACACGTCCGACATCATCACCATGACCAACCTGCAAGGGCAGGTCCTGTACGCCAGCCCGAGCATCGATCGGATGGGATGGCGCCCCGACGAGGTGGAGGGGCGTTCCTTCGCCGACAGCATCCATCCCGACGATGCGCGCGAGGTGTTTCGCAGTTTCAAGCGCCTGCTGGCCGGCGAACCGGGCGCGCGGGTGCGCTGGCGCGGGTTCGATACGAAGATCGGCGCGTGGATGTGGATGGAATCCCACCCGAGCCTGGTGCGCGATCCGCAGACCGGCGAGCCCACCGGGTTCCTGGACGTGATCCGCAACGTCAGCGTCCAGGTCGAGCAGAAAGAGGCGCTGGCGGAGGCCCGGGCGCAGGCCGAGGCCGCGGCCGCGGCGAAGTCGCAGTTCCTGGCCAACATGAGCCATGAGATCCGCACGCCACTGACGGCGGTGCTGGGCTTCACGAGCCTGCTGCGCGAGATGGAGCTGTCGGAAGCCGCGGCTGGCTACGTCCGGCGGATCGCCGGCGCCGGCAACGCCCTGCTGGCCATCGTCAACGACATCCTCGACTTCTCGAAGCTGGAAGCCGGCAAGTTCGAAATCCGGCCCAGGCCGATCTGCGTCACCGAAGTGTGCGAGGAGATACTGCAGCTGTTCTCGAACCAGGCGGACGGCAAGGGGCTTTCCGTCGCCTTCGAGGCCGAGCCAGGCTTGCCGCTTGTGGTCATGATGGACGGCGACAGATTGCGGCAGCTGCTCGTCAACCTGATCGGCAACGCCATCAAGTTCACCGAGACGGGCGGCGTCACCGTTCGGGTGTCGGCGCCGGCGATCGGCGACGTGGCGATCGAGGTCGCCGATACCGGCCCGGGGCTGACCGCCGAGGCCCAGGCGCGGCTATTCCAGCGGTTCACCCAGGTCGACGGGTCGATGACCCGGGCGCACGGCGGCACAGGCCTGGGCCTCGCCATCAGCCGCGGCATTGCTGAGGCCATGGGAGGCTCGATCAGCGTGTCGAGCCTGCCGGGCGACGGCGCCACCTTCCGCGTCGAACTGCCGGCGCCGGAGGCGGAACTGCCGCAAGAGCTGGTTGGCCAGGACGTGACGATCTCCATCGACGGACTGCGCGTGCTGGTGGTCGACGACAATTCCGCGAACCGCGAGCTCAGCCGTCGCATGCTCGAAGCGGCCGGCGCAGACGTCACGGATGCGGCCGACGGCAGGCAGGCGCTGACCCAGCTCGCGCTGTTGCCGGTGGACATCGTGCTGATGGACCTTCGGATGCCCGTGCTGGACGGCCGTGCTGCGCTGAAGGCGGTGAGGGCGGCGCCCGGACCCAACCAGGACGTGCCGGTGCTGGCCTTCACGGCCGACGCCGACCTTGAAGGGGAAGGCGACCTGGAGGGTTTCGATGGGCTGGTTCGCAAGCCGATCGAGCCGCTGGAGATGTGTTCCGCGATCGTGCGCGCCACGCAGTGGGCGCCCGCGGCAAGGGAGGAGGATGCCCGTGCTGTTAACTGAACGCGCGCGTCGCGTGCTTGTGGTGGACGACGATCCGCACATCATGGAGCTGATCGTCACGCGTCTGGAGCTCGCCGGGTTCGACACCCGCACGGCCCGGAACGGCGCGGACGCCATCCAGCGGCTGACGGATTTCCGCCCCGAGGCCATGGTGCTGGACATCAATATGCCGGTGTTGGACGGCTTCGGCGTGCTGGCCCACATGAAGGCCAACGATCTGACCGCCAAGACGCCGACCATGGTGCTGACCGCGCGCAACAACGCCGCCGATGTCGCCAGGGCGGTGCAGATGGGCGCGCGCGACTATCTGTCGAAACCGTTCAACGACGCGTTGCTGGTCCAGCGGGTCGGCCGCTTGCTGGCCCGGACACGAACCGCGGCCTGAAGCCAACGGCGGCACTATGCTCCAATACCGCTGCACAGGGGATTTGACGGTCTGGGGCAGTCCCAGGATGGGCAAGGTTCTGGGATCGAGGCGGAGTTCGAGGCGCCGGCCGCCGCCCCCGCCGCGCAAAGCTCGGCCTGACCGGCTCCGCGCCGCAGGCGCTGTATTTCGACACCAAGCCGCCAAGACCGCCAAGGATGCCCAGCCACCCGCGGCCGGCGGTGCTCGCGCAGGCCCCGTGGTGGTCTTGGCGGGCTTGGCGGTCGTCTTGTTCTTTCGGTGGCGCCTGCGGCGCGGGCCGTCTTCCCCGGCGGCGCGAACCGTGCCGTTCGACCCGTCAAACCCTCTGTGCAGCGGTACTAGCTGATCGGCGCCCGGAGGCGGCAGACCAGGCCCGTGGGTGCGTAGTCGATCGCCGCGGGCGCGCCGAGCTCGCCCGCCAGGCTCGCGAGCAGGCGCGAGCCGAAGCCCTTCGACGCCGGGGCCGAGACCGGGGGGCCGCCGGACTCGCGCCATTCCAAGTGCGCTGCCGCGCTGCCGGGATCCTGTCCCCATGTCAGGCTGACGCGTCCCTCGGGCGCCGAGAGCGAACCGTATTTCTGGGCATTGGTCGCCAGCTCGTGCAGGGCCATCGAGAGGGCCAGGGCGACGTTCGGCGCAACTCGGCTTCGGGGACCGTCGATGTGGATGCGCGCGCCCTGGGGCTCGTCGTAGGGCCGCACCGCCTCATGTGCGATGTCGACGATCTCGGCGCTCTCCCAGTTCTGCCGGGTCAGCACGTTGTGGGCGGTGGAGAGCGCCAGCAACCGTTCCGTCAGCCGCTCACGGGCGTCGATCATGGAAACGCCCTCGCGAAGTGTCTGCCGGACCAGCGCCTGGATGGTGGCCAACGTGTTTTTCACGCGGTGATTCAACTCGTTGACCAACAGCCGCTGACGCTCGTCGGCCAGCCGCTCTTCGGTGACATCCTGCGCCAGCCCGACATGGCCGCGGAATTCGCCGGCGTCATCCAGGCGGACGTTGGAGGCGCTGCGGAGCCAGCGCCACTCGCCGCGGATCCGGAAGCGGGCGTCCCATCCGATGGGCGCTCCCGCCTGGCGCGCCTCGTCGCGCGTTTGGTTCACGCGGGCGAGATCGTCCGGATGCATCAATTGCAGCCAGGCGTCGTTGCTCAGCTCGTCTATGCGCAGCCCGGCCATTTCACAGAAGGCGCGGTTGGCGAATTCGAAGCGCCCCTCGGCGTCGGTGACCCAGACCGGCAGCGGCGCGCTGTCGGCCATCCCGCGGAAGCGCGCCTCGCTCTCGGCCAGGCGGGCTCGGTCGGCGCGGATCCGGGCGTCCTCCAACTTGGCTTCGGTCACGTCCATGAGGACGCCCAATATCCCCGACAGCTCGCCGGCATCGTCCGCCTGAACCCGACCGCGCACGCGGATCCAGCGCATCGCGCCGTCCGTCGGTCTGGTGATGCGATACTCGACTTCATAGTTGGCGCGGTTCTCCAGGGCCTGGATCACCGCCAGCCGCGCCCGCTCGCGATCCTCTGGATGGATGTGCTCCAGCATCTGCGCCCAGGTCATCGAGGGGCCAGGCTCGACGCCGACCATCTCGGCCGCTCGCACGGACATATCGGCCCGATCGGTGGCCATGTCCCAACGCCAGTCGCCGAAGCCCGAGGTGGCGAGCGCCAACTCCAGCCGGGCCGCCTGCTCGCGTTCGCGGCGCGCCTGCTCGCGCGCATCGGTGATATCCCGGAACGTGACTCCGAGGCCGCCCTCGATCGGAAGGGCCTGGATGTGGAGCCAGGCGCCTGGCCGGAGTTCGGATTCCGCCTCAGCCTCGCCTTCGACGCGGCTGATCATAGCCCGCTCCAGGAAGGAACGGATGGCGGACCCGCTTGCGAAGGGGACAAGATCCCACGCGATCCGGCCTACGGCATCGTCCCGGCGCAGACGGTAGTGAGCCTCTGCGGCCCGGTTGAGGTAGGTGAGGCGCCAGCCGTAGTCGAACGCCATGAAGCCGTCGCCAAGGCGGTCAAGAAGGTCCGCTATCGAGCGATCCAGCGGCGCTTCACGAGGCGCGGGGATCAGGGACATGGCCGCTTTCCTAGGACTGCAATCACTGATTGTCTACAATCGCAACGCGACCCGAGCCGAAGCCTGATCGGCTTGGCCATCGAGGGTGTCGGTGCCCAGGCTGATCTCGAAATCCTGCAACGTATCGAGCAGCTGCATCACGTTGGCGGCCAGCGGCTTGCCTCGCGGGAACTGATAGCGCCAGTAGGTGGCGATGTGGCTGACCAGGCCGCAGCCGTCGCCCAGTGACAGGAACATGTCGGGTGATTTCAGGAGGAAGTCGCGGAAGGCCAGCGCATTGCCCTCCATGGTGAGCTGGGAGAAGACCTCGTCGTAGACGCCCAGATGGCCCATCACCGACTTCACCTGCCGCTCCATCTTCTGGCGCAGGCGAATCTTGAGCGCCTCCAGTTCGATAGACGTCTGGGAATCGATGGGTCCGATGACCCGCACCCGGCCGAGTTCGCTGAATACCTCTCTCAGGTTGCCCCAGAGGGTGTTCAGAACCCACTTGTAGTAGAGGAAGCCCTTCCACGCGAAGATGCCTTCCTTGTAGTTCTCCTTTTCGAGCCGCAGCGTGAGCCGCAGCGGCTCCAGGCGATCGTCGGTGCGGGCCGAGAGCAGGGCTTCGACCAGTCGTGAGATGTTGCCTTCCTGGCCCTCGGCGTCGCGGTAGGCGAGCTCGATCAGCTTCGCGATCTCGGCGCCGACGAAACGCTGCATGCGGGCAAGATCGGGGGCCGATATCTCGAAGTGGCTCGGGCTGATATCGAAGCCTCGCCGCTTCATATGCTCGCGCAGCAGGAACGGATCGAGCGACGGCAGCTCGTCAATGGCTTCGAGCACGGCGACGTCGCGGCCGAAGTCCGGCGCCGCGCCGCGCAACTCCTCGAACGCGTCGAGCCAGCCGCGCTCGGCGACGAAGACCGAGCGACCGCCGAGGGCCAGGTCGGAACGCTCGAACGGGATGATCAGCTTGGTGGCGGTGAAGCGCAGCCGGTCGAAGGTTTCCCGTTCCGATTCGCGCAGTCGATGCCGGACGATGACCGCCCCGTTCAAACCGGCGGCGAGGAAGAAGGGCGCCCTTTCGTGCTCGGGATTGTCGGCGTTGCGCCACGAGAGGGCCGCCAGGTTGAGGACACGGCTGGTCGAGGCGGTCTTTTCCAGACCGCGCAGACTGCGATACGTCCTGTCAGATCCTCTCGCCACGTCCTGCTCTATCCCGAGGCGAGGGAGCAGGAAGGGAAGGGGCTTCCTCGCGACGACGCTCTCGTGCCGGGCGACTAGTAACCGGAGTCGGCCCATAGCGGCGCTGGCGCGTGTTCTGCCTACCCATTTTGGGGCGAATACCGTCTCAAACAGGCTCTCCGCCTCTCGGCGACCACGATCTTTGCGAACTCGGCTATGTGGCGTTCGCATGGACGCGTGCGCTTGCGTCCATCTAGGTTCGCGAACAGGTTGCGGCGACGATGGTCGGGGGTCCCAGGGCGATGTGGAGGAGGGCGGTTGCAGCCGTTGTGGCGGCCGCCTGGCTGACGGGCGGCGGCGGCTCGGCCGCGGCCCAGGGCGCCGCGGCGTTTCCGTTCGCGTTGGACCGTGACGCCGTGCTGAGCTGGTTGGGCCGCGAGACCGACATCGCGCCCGACCGGGTGGTCGCCGTCACCCCGCAGGCGCTGACCGCCGTGATCGAAACCTCCACGGCCAGCCCGGGCGCGAGCCGGCGGCTGGTGATTCGCGCAGAGGCGCTGACGGCCGAGACCCAGGCCCGCACCGGCGCCCTGTCCTGGGAGGTGTCGATGGACGCGGACTGCGAGGGCCATAGGGTTCGGCTCGGCGAGACCACGGGATACGACGCACGCAACCTGCAGGGACGACGCAGGGAGCTGCGCGCCACCGAGGCGGACTGGCGTCGGCCGGAAGCGGGAACGGCGCTGGACGCCGCGTGGGGCGTGGCCTGCCGGCCGGATTTCAGAGGCCCGTTCCAGGCGGGCCAAGTGCAGGTGGCGCAGGCCGACCCGCCTGCTCCGGCCGCACCGAAGCCGCTGGCCGCGCCCGCTCCGGCGCCAACCTCGGCCGCCAAGCCGGCGGGCCCAAGCGCCAGGGCGGGCGTGGTGGTCCAGGTGGGGGCTTCGAGTTCAGAGGGTGAAGCGCGCGCCCTGCTGAGGGAGCTGGCGAGATACATCCGCGGGCACGAAGCCTGGGTCGAGGCCGGCCAGGTCGGCGGCAAGGTGTGGCGCCGCGCGCTGGTCGGTGGGTTCGCCGATCGGGCGGATGCGAGCCGCTTCTGCGCGGGACTGCAGGCCCAAGGCCGTGCTTGTTTCGTCCGCGCCGCGCGCCCGGCCTGATCCGGGTCGGGCGCCCATCGACCGGAACGTCACGTCAGCTCCGCCGGCGCGTGAACCATTGGCCGGCCAGGACGAGCAGGCAGCCGACGACGAGCACGCCTGCGATGATGCGGGCGGCGTCGACGAGGAAGCCCACGATGGCAAGGCCGACCACGGCGGCCAGCAATATGGCGATCCACTTGCCCATGAACCGCACAATGGGCGACGCCCGCCGATGTTCCAGGCAAAGCCTTGGGCCGGGTCGCCGATCTCGAAACAAGTCACGAAAGGAAAACCTGAAGCTGTGCTACGATCATGGCAGATCCAACCACGCGGGGACGTTGTTAGGGTTCAATCAGCCGTGAAATGGCCACAGCGACGCTGCGAGATGGGGGCAGTCGGGTTGAGGACGGAGCATGCTGGCGGGACTAAGACAGATCCTCGGGAGTTCGGTGACGGGCATGATCGCCATCGCCGTGGCGATCACGCTTGCCGTGTTGCTCGGCATAATGTCGGCCAACTGGCAGGCGGAGCGCGCGCACTATGAGATGCGGATTTCCGAGTTGGGCCGGGCCGCCGAGAAGGCGCAGGCCGGGCTGCGCATGGAGTTGACCTCCTGCCAGGCCGCCGGGGCGGCGCGCAAGGTGACCAGCGAAGCCGAGTTCGCGGCCCGCGGGACGACGGCCGGGGCGCGGCGCCTGCTGGAGCAGCAGCCCGAAGGCATCGACGCCTGCGCCCGCATGGAGAGCGCCGATGAAGCGGTGCTGTCGAATCTACAACCATGAGGCGTATGAAAGCGACAATCGTGACGTTGGTCGCCGCCGGCGCCGCCCTTGCCCTGGCGGGGTGCGAGACCTTGCGCAAGGACAAGCTGAAGCCGGTGGCGCCTGCGCCTGCCGTGGTCCCGGTGATCGTCATGCCGACCCCGCCGCCGCCTCCGCCGCCGCCCGCGCCGGCGGCTCCGCCCAAGAGCTGCGTGCCCAAGACGCTGCTCCCGCCGCCGCGCTATCCCGACACCGACGCCGCGCTCCGCGCCGCGCCCGGAGCGGCCGATCGCTACCAGCTGATGGCGGCCGGGCGCATCATGCGTCGGGAACGGCTGGAAGATCTGGAACGGGTGGTGGCGGCCTGCCGTTGACCGGCAGGTCGAGGACCAAAGCGCCGCTCCGCCACATCCTCGCCGCAACCCTGAACGCCGGC
>DASVNS010000449.1:0-19133 GCA_036383735.1 Phenylobacterium sp.
AACTGGAAGCGTGACGAGCTTGCCAAGGCGCTCGCCCGCGTCCGCGTGCCGGCCCTGGTCGCGGGTCTGGTGCTGCTGGCGGCCCTGCCGTTCGGGGGTCTGAAGGGCGTGGCGACGGCAGGCGGCCTGGGGTTGGCATCGTGGCTGATTGCAGGCTCGGTCTGGATCCTGGGCCGGCGGTGGTGGTCGGGCCGGGCCTATCTGGCGCGCGCCATCCTCACCACGCCGCGTTCGATCATAGGCCTGGTCGTCGCCCACGCCGGCCTGGGCCTGCTCACCCTGGGGATCACCGGGGTCACCGCCTGGGACTCCGACAAGGTGCTGAACATGAAGGTCGGCGAAAGCGTCGTCTTCGCAGGACGAACCCTGACCATGACCGACTATGAGCTGGTCGCCGGCCCGAACTACGAGGCCAAACAGGCGCGGTTCTCGGTGAAGGGGGCCGTGGGCGCCTATGAACTGCGCAGCGAGAAGCGCTTCTATCCCTCCGCTCAATCCCAGACCACGGAAGCGGGCATCCGGGCCGGCCCGCTCGGCAACCTCTACGTCTCGGTCGGCGACGAATCCGAGGCCGGCGTGGTCGTACGGCTCTGGGACCAGCCGTTGATCGTCTGGATCTGGATCGGCGGCTTCGCAATGGCCGCCGGCGGCGCGGTGTCGCTCAGCGACCGGCGCCTGCGGGTGGGCGCCGCCGTCAAGACCCTACCTGTCGCCCAGCCGGTTCCTGCCGAATGAAGCGCCTCCTGTTCATCCTGCCCGTCCTGGGGTTCGTGGCGTTGCTGGGGGTGTTCTTCGCAGGCCTGGGGCGTGATCCGCGAGCCTTGCCGTCAGCGTTCATCGGCAAGCCGCTGCCGGCGTTCGCCACGGCGCCGCTGCGGGCGGGCGACGTGGGCCTGACCAATGCCGACCTGCATCGCGGCGAGCCGGTTCTGCTGAACGTCTTCGCCTCCTGGTGCGGCCCCTGCCGGGTCGAGCACCCGGTGCTGATGCGCTTGCGCCAGCAGGGCGTGGCGATCCATGGCCTGGATTGGAAGGAGAACGCCGCCGCGGGCCAGCAGTGGCTGGCCGAGCGGGGCGACCCCTACATCCGCGCCGGGAACGACGAGAGTGGCCGCACCGGCATCGAATTCGGGGTCGCCGGAGTGCCCGAGACCTTCGTCATCGATAAGCAGGGTCGCGTGCGCTATCGGCATGTGGGCGCCCTGACGCCCGACGATTGGGAGCAGACTATCGGCCCCTTGATGGAACAGCTGAGGAAGGAATCGTGAGGCGCCTGGCGTCGCTCACCGTCGCCTTTGCCCTGCTGGCGGGTCCGGCCGGCGCGGTGAACCCGGACGAGCAGCTGGCCAATCCGGCCTTGGAAGCCCGCGCGCACCGGCTCTCCAGGACGCTGCGCTGCGTCGTCTGCCAGAACCAGTCGATCGACGATTCGGACGCCGTCCTGGCCCGAGACCTGCGGATCATCCTGCGCGAGCGGATCGGCGCCGGCGACAGCGACCAGCAGGCGGTAGGCTTCATCGTCGCGCGCTACGGCAGCTTCGTGCAGCTCGACCCGCCGATGCGCCTCGACACGCTTGCGCTCTGGTTCGGGCCCCTGGCCGTACTTCTGGTGGGCGGGATCGGCGCGGCTATCTACATACGAGCCCGTTCGCCAGTGCGGGCCGGCGACCTGACGCCAGAGGAAGAGGCCGAACTGGCCGCCATGCTCAACGCCGACGATCTTCCCCCGCTGGATAGGGCGCGCTGAATGCTGTGGATGATCCTGACCCTCATGACGGTCCTGGCGGCCGTTGGCCTGGCCGCCCCGCTCTTGCGCCGGCGCGACGCCGCCCGTGAGCGGCGCGCTGACGCGCTCACGGTGCTCAAGGACCAGCTGGGCGAGATCGAGGCGCAGGCCGCTGCCGGCGCGCTGGCGCCCCTTGAGGCCGATGCGCTGAAGACGGATCTCAAGCGTCGCGTGCTGTCGGAAGGCCGCAGACCCGAGGCGGCGGCGCGGCCGCTCTCGGACCGGGCGCTGCTCGTCGTGGCCCTGGGCATCGTGGGGGTAGTGACCCTCGCAGGAACCGGGCTCTACCTGAAGATTGGCCGCCCCGACGTGCCGGGAAGTTCCACGCCGAAGGTTGGCCCAGCCTCCCTGGCGACCCCGCAGGAAGGTCATCCCCAAGGGGAGGTCGGTGCGATGATCGCCCAGCTGGAAACTCAGATGCAGCAGCGGCCGGACAACGCCGAGGGTTGGCGGATGCTGGGCTGGTCCTACATGCAGACCGGGCGCAACGCCGACGCGGCCCTGGCCTATGGCAAGGCCGCGGCCCTGGATCCGAAGAACGCGGAATACCTGTCGGCGCAGGGCGAGGCGACGGTGCTGGCGGCGGATGGGGCGGTGACCCCCGCGGCCGAAGACGTGTTCCGGCGCGCCGTGGCCGCCGATCCTGGCGACCCGCGCGCCCGCTACTACCTGGCCGTGGCCAAAGACCAGCGCGGCGAGCAGCAGGCGGCGATGAACGATTGGATCGCGCTGCTGAAGTCCGCGCCTCCGGATGCGCCGTGGGCCGCGGAGGTGCGGACGTTCGTCGAGAAGGTGGCGGCCGAGCGCAAGATCGACCTCTCCGGCCGCTTGCCCCCCCTCCAGACCGCCCAGGCCCCGACCGCGCCGACCATGGGCTCCGCCTCGCGCGGGCCGACTCAGCAGCAGATGGCCGCCGCCCAGGACATGAGCCAGGACGATCGCCAGCAGATGATCCAGGGCATGGTCGCCGGCCTCGCCCAGCGCCTGAAGCAGAACCCGCAGGACCGTGAGGGCTGGGAGCGCCTGCTGCGCGCCCGCATGGTGCTGGGCCAGACCCAGCAGGCGGCGGCGGACTATCGCGACGCGTCACGGGCCTTCGCGAGGTCGCCCGCCGACCAGCAGGCGCTGCGCAGCGCCGCGCAACAGCTTGGCGTACCGGTGGTCTGATGGCGGGTCTCGACAACAACGGGGCCAGTGCGGCCGCTCCGCTTATCCTGGAACTGCTGCCCGAGCCGGTGCTGGTGGTGCGGGGCGGCAAGGACGAGTCTCCGGAGATCGTCTACGGCAACCGGGCGGCGCGGGACGTCTTCCGGATCGAACTCGCGGGAGCGCCGCTCGGCGCGGCCCTGCGCCGGCCCGAGGTTCTGGAGACCATAGAGGCCGCCTTGGAAATGGGCGCCCCGGCAGAGGTCGCCTTCGAGACCATCGGCGTGCAGCCGCGTTTCTGGCGCGCCTTCGCCCGGCCGCTGGAGAGCGGCGCGGACGGACCGAACCAGCTCGTGGTCATGCTGCGCGACGAGACGGACGCGCGGCGCACCGAACGCATGCGCGCCGACTTCCTGGCCAACGCCAGCCACGAACTGCGCACGCCGCTGGCCTCGCTGGCGGGCTTCGTCGAAACCTTGCGCACCCATGCCAAGGACGACTCCGAGGCGCGTGAGAAGTTCCTGGGCATCATGGCCCAGCAGGCGACCCGCATGGCGCGGCTGGTCGACGACCTGTTGTCGCTTAGCCGCATCGAGCTCAACGAACACATCGCGCCGTCCGGCAAGGTCGACCTGGCCCGCACGGTGCAGGACGTTTCCGACGCCATCAAGCCGCTGACCGCCGAGCGGCAGGTGACCATCGTCGCTGAGCCCGGTCCCGAGGTCAGGCCCGTGACCGGCGACCGCGATCAGTTGGTGCAGGTGATCCAGAACCTGGTCGACAACGCGGTGAAGTACACGCCTCCAGGCGGCAAGGTCTCCGTCAGCCTGGAGGCCGCGCCCAACCTGGAGGCGGCCCGCGCGCCTAGCCGGCCAGGCATCGGGCTTTCGCTGCTGTCGCCCGACAGCAACGAGGGCCAAGCCTATGTGGTGTTGCGGGTGACCGACAACGGCCCGGGCATCGCCCGCCAGCACCTGCCGCGTCTCTCCGAGCGCTTCTATCGCGTGGAGGGTCAGCGCAGCGGCGGGACGGGGCTGGGCCTGGCCATCGTCAAGCACGTGGTCAACCGCCACCGCGGCGGGTTCATCGTCGAGAGCGCGGAAGGCGAGGGCGCCACCTTCAGCGTCTACCTGCCGGTGGCCGTGCGGAGTTCGTGACGGCGGCAGGCCAGGAACGCCTTCGCTGTCGCAAAACTGTCGCCAGACCGCATTAGTTTGTGCCGGAGCGGGAGAGGCCAGTGAGACGTTCCTACCAAGCCGAGTTGCGCCAGTTGGTCGCCGAGGTCATCCGCATGGGTGGCCTTGCCGAGGCGCAGGTGGTCGACGCCGTCGATGCCGTGGTGCGCCGCGACGTGCCGCTGGCTCAGGCCCTGATCGTCCGGGACCTGCGCCTGGACACCCTGCAGCGCGAGGTCGAGCGGCGCGCCCTGGATCTCATCGCCACCCACCAGCCGGGCCATGCAGACCTGCGCCGCGCGATCTCGACCCTGAAGCTGGCCATGAACCTGGAGCGCTGCGGAGATCTGGCGCGCAACATCGCCAAGCGTAGCCTGGTGCTGTCGGCCGGCGAGCCGCTGCTGCCGCTCACGGGCGCCATCGAGCGCATGGGCCGGCTTGTCTCGGCCCGCCTGCGCGAAGTGCTGGACGCCTACGCGGCCGGTGACGTGGAGCCGGCGCTGGACGTCTGGCGGCGCGATGGCGAGATCGATGAACACTACGAGAGCCTGTTCCGGGAACTGCTCTCGCTGATGACCAATCATCCCGGCTCCGTGGCCGCCGGGGCCCACCTGTTGTTCATCGCCAAGAACCTGGAGCGCATCGGGGATCACGCGACCAACATCGCCGAGATCCTGCACTTCCAGATGACCGGCGAGGAGCTTATCGGGGAACGGCCCAAGGTGAGCCTGCCCGGCATCGAAGTGGAAGGCGTACAGCGGTGATCCCCTACATCCTGGTCGTCGAGGACGAGGACGCCCTGGCGACCCTCCTCGACTACAACCTCATGAAGGAAGGCTTCCGCGTCGAGCGGGCCGCCGACGGCGAGGAGGCGCTTCTGCGGGTGGCCGAGGAACCGCCGGACCTGGTCATCCTCGACTGGATGCTGCCCAAGGTCTCGGGCGTGGAGGTCTGCCGTCAGCTGCGGGCCGGCGCCGAGACCCGCCGCACGCCCGTCCTGATGCTCACCGCGCGCGGCGAGGAGGCCGACAAGGTCAGGGGCCTCGACACCGGGGCCGACGACTATGTCGTGAAGCCGTTCGCCATGAGCGAGCTGGTGGCCCGTATTCGCGCGCTCCTGCGCCGCACGCGGCCCGAGCTGGTGGACGAGCGACTGGAGTACGCCGACCTGGTCCTCGACCGCGGCCGCCATCGGGTGACCCGCTCCGGCAAGGACGTGCACCTGGGGCCCACGGAATACCGCCTGCTGGACTTCCTGATGCAGCGCCCGGGCCGCGTGTTCAGCCGAGAGCGCCTGTTGGACGCTGTCTGGGGCGCGAACACCTATGTCGAGGTCCGCACCGTGGACGTCCATGTGGGTCGCCTGCGCAAGGCGTTGCGCCAGCCGGAATCCCCGGACCTGATCCGCACCGTTCGCTCGGCCGGCTACGCGCTCGATACGGAAGAGTAGGGCCCTCTACGAGCGGGGGCAGGGCTTTGCTGGCCTGTCACAGACTCCCGCTAACGCTCTGAAAACCCGCTGTTCTGGGGACCGCGATGACTGAAGCCACGGCCGCCATCCGCTGTCGGACGGCGTTCATCTCCGACATCCACCTCGGCACCAAGGGCTGCCAGGCCGAGCTCCTGCTGGAGTTCATCCGCGAACTTGAGTGCGAAACGCTCTATCTGGTGGGCGATATCGTCGACGGGTGGAAGCTGCGGTCCGGCTGGCACTGGCCCCAGGCGCATAACGACGTGGTGCAGAAGGTGCTGCGGCTCGCGCGCAGGGGCGTCAAGGTCGTCTATGTGCCCGGCAACCACGACGAGGTGGTCCGCGACTTCTGCGGCGTCCATTTCGGTGGCGTCATCGTGGCGCGCGACGCGATCCACGAGGCGGCCGACGGCAAGCGCTACCTGGTCACCCACGGCGACGAGTTCGACGGCGTGGTGCAGAACGCCCGCTGGCTGGCCTTCCTGGGCGACTGGAGCTACCGCGCGCTCATCGCGCTCAATACCCATTTCAACCGCGTGCGCCGGGTCATGGGCCTGGGCTACTGGAGCCTGTCGGCCTACCTGAAGCACAAGGTGAAGGACGCCGTCGCGTTCATCGACAAGTTCGAGGGCGCGATGGCGGACGAGGCGCGGCGGCGCGGCGTCCATGGCGTGATTTGCGGTCACATCCACAAGGCCGAAATGCGCGACATCGGCGGCGTGACCTATCTCAACGATGGCGACTGGGTGGAAAGCTGCACCGCCCTCGTCGAGAGCTTCGACGGGACGTTCGAGATCGTCCACTGGCTGGAAGCCCGCAAAGCTCTGGGCGGCTTGCCCGTCCCGCTGCGACCCGTCGCCGCCTGAAACCTCCCTCCGGCCAAAAAGAAGGCCGCGACCGGGGGGAGGTCGCGGCCATGCGGCCTCGGGGTGGCCGACTGAAGAGATACGCGAGGGGTTACTTCGCGGGAACCTAGCTAGCCGCCCCCCATGTCGGCCCGATGACGATCCTGCAACGCGCACGAAAAAGCCGCCGCGGCGAACCGCGGCGGCTTCCGGCCTTGTAGGGCAGGGCAGCTTAGAAGTTGACCTGACCACGCATGGCGATGGCGTTGTACTTCTGGCCGACCTGGAGGCCGGTCGCCCCCAAGCGGTCGACGTCCACGTGCTGATAGTCGAGCATCAGCCGCATGGAGGGGTTGAGGTACCAGTTGGCCCCGACGGTGTAGATCTTCTGCTCGCCCCCGCGGACAGCGCCCAGGACCGGTGCGGTCCCGAGAGCGCCTTCGCGGTAGTTGAGGTCGGTGAGCGAGTAGCGGGCCGCGATCTCGAAGGCGCCCCAGGTGCCGGCCGACGGGTTGAAGTTGTAGTTCATCTTCGGTGCGTCGAAGCGAGCCTCGACCGGGTTGTAGACCCGCGATTCGCCGGTCAGGACCCAGGAGCCCTGCACGTACCAGCCGGTGAAGTGCGGGTCGGCCGGACGCGCGGCGGTCGTCAGGCGGCGGTCGATCTTGTAGCGGAACCACTCGCCCTCGATCATCGCCGGTCCGTACTGGAAGGCGCCCTCAAGGCCGAGCACCGTCGCGTGCCGGGCGTCGATCGCGCCGGTGTCGATCAGGCGCGCGGTGTCCAGGCGAAGCTCAGGGCGGTCACGCAGCTGGGCGGCGTAGCGCGGCGTGCCGGCGGCGCCCGAGTCGTTCGGCTGGATCACGTACTGGTAGTTGGCGCCGATGTGCGCGAGCCACGTCGTCCCGGAGTAGGGCGCAAACGCCACCCGGCCGATCCATCCGGTCTGCTCGTCGAAGGGCTGGACGGTGGCCGAGGCCGCCGAGCTGCCCGTGGCGATGGTGTTGGCGGTGAAGGCGGTGGAGCCGAACCAGCGGGTGGCGATCACCGTGTCGTCCGCGCCCAGCACGCCGTTGCCGCTCACCTGGATGGCGACGCGGCTGTCGCCGGCGGCCACGCTGCGGGCGATTTCGGCCGGGGCCGGGCGTTCCATCAGCGGCATCTGGCTGGTGGAGACGGCGGCGGCGAGGCCGATGTTCGGCTCGAACGCGCCGATCTTGATGCGCAGCGGCTTGATCGCGGTGTAGGTGATGGCGGCTTCGTACAGCCGGCCGGGGTCTTCCTGGCCCGAGCCGCCGAACTCGTAGATGAACGAATAGTCGAAGTCGCGGAACAGCTTGCCGTCCAGGCCGATCCGGGCGCGGCGGAAATTGGCGCCTTCGTTCAGGTCGCGATTGGTCACCGAGGCCGGAAGGTTGTCCTTCTGGAAGTACTTGCCGGCGTCCAGCATCAGGATCGCCTTGATGTTGGCGGTGAAGCGACCGTCCGCCGTGGCGAAGCTCGGCTTGCCGTTCGAGAGCGTCGTCGTCACCGACGAGCCGGCGGGCGCCTGCTTCAAGGTGGCGATGTCGGTGCTCGCCGTGTCCTGGCTGGCCTTCATCTCCGCGAGCTGAGCCGCCATGGCTTCCAGCTGTTGCTGGACGGCGCTGAGCTGGGCGTTCTGCTGACCGCCCGCACGCATGGCGTCGAGCTGGGCGCGCATATCGTCGAGCTGCTGTTGCATGGCCTGCAGCTTGCCGGCGCCAGCCGCGGCCGGAGCGGCGAGGGCGGTGGTCGAGACGCTGCACAGAAGCGCGGTGGCCAAGCCCGCAGATAGCCATGCGGTCGCACCGCGCTTGAGAGACATCCCCATGTCGAACCCCTTCATTGGTCGCCAATGCGGCGACGTTTACGGGGGCGGTCTCTAGGCTTGTCGTGCGACGGTTCCGCAAAGCCTGGAAGTCAGATTCATGACGGATCGGCGTCCGGTGTCACTGTCACGCAACCGACATCAAACCCTCATCCAAGCTTCGCACGGCGTCCGTACACCGGCCGCTGACCGGGCGCCCGAAGCGCGCCCAAGACGAGGGGGCTTCCCAATGTTCAAACGTTATCTCACTGCGATCTGCGCGGCGGCGTCTCTGGCCGGCGTCGGCGCCGCCCAGGCGGCCGACATCTCCGGCGCAGGGGCCACCTTCCCGGCGCCGGTCTATGCCAAGTGGGCCGAGACCTACCGCGCCCAGACCGGCAATCGCCTGAACTATCAGGCGATCGGCTCGGGCGGCGGCGTTCGCCAGATCACCGCCGGCACCGTCGATTTCGGCGCGAGCGACAAGCCGCTGAAGCCGGACGACCTGGCCACCGGCGGGTTCTCCATGTTCCCCACGGTGATCGGCGGCGTGGTGCCGGTGATCAATGTGCCCGGCATCAAGTCCGGCCAGGTCAAGCTGACCGGCGCCCTGACCGCCGACATCTTCCGCGGCGTGGTCAAGAAGTGGAATGACCCGCTGATCGCCAAGTTCAACCCCGGCGTCCAGCTGCCCAACCTGCCGATCACGGTGGTCCACCGTTCGGACGGCTCGGGCACTACGTTCCTGTTCACCAGCTACCTGGCCATGAAGGCCCCGCGCTGGGCCAGCGAAGTCGGCGCCAATGACGCCGTGAAGTGGCCGACCGGCCTGGGCGGCAAGGGCAACGACGGTGTCGCCGCCTATGTGAAGCAGACCCCCGGCGCCATCGGCTACGTGGAATACGCCTACGCCAAGCAGAACGGCCTGACCTACGCCATGCTGCAGAACAAGGCCGGCAAGTACGTCGCCCCGGCGGCCGCCAACTTCAGCGCGGCCGCGGCCGGCGCCAAGTGGAACACCGCGCCCGGCTTCTATCTGCTGCTGCTCGACCAGGCGGCTGCAGAGGCCTGGCCGATCACCGGCGCCACGTTCATCCTGGTGAAGACCAAGCAGGAAGACGCCGCCAAGGGCCGCGAAGTGCTGGCGTTCTTCGATTGGGCCTACAAGAACGGCGACGCCGCCGCGACCCAGCTCGACTACCTGCCGATGCCGGCCGCGGTGAAGGACATGGTCCGCAAGTCCTGGACCAAGGTCGTCGGTCCGGATGGCAAGCCCGTCTACCGCTAGACCCGCCTCATTGTTGGGACGCGATGGCCGGCCTCGCGCCGGCCATTTGCGTTGTGGGTCTACCCGAACGCGCGATCCGCCAGCCGGGCCAGGCCGTAGAAGCCCGCCGCCATCAGCCCAGACGCCGGCAGGGTTATCACCCAAGCCCAGACGATGCGGCCGGCGACGTTCCAGCGCACCGCCGAGACCCGCCGCGAAGCGCCCACCCCGACGATTGCGCCGGTGATAGTGTGGGTGGTCGAGACCGGCACGCCGATGTGGGTGGCCAGGAAGATGGTGATCGCCCCCCCGGTCTCCGCGCAGAAGCCCTGCTGCGGCGAAAGCCGGGTGATCTTGGAGCCCATGGTGTGCACGATCCGCCAGCCGCCCAGCAAGGTGCCCAGCCCCAGCGCCGCCTGGCAGCTGATGACCACCCAGAAGGGCACATGGAACTCGGGACCCAGCTGGCCGTGCGCGAACAGCAGCACGGCGATGATGCCCATGGTCTTCTGGGCGTCGTTGCCGCCGTGGCCCAGGGAGAAAAGCGCCGCCGAAACGAACTGCAGCTTCCGGAACGTGGAATCGGCGAGCGCGGGCGTCGCCTTCACGAACGTCCACGAGACGATCAGCACCAGGACCAGCGCCAGGCCAAAGCCGAGCGCCGGGGAGACGACGATCCCGGCGACCGTCTTCCAGACCCCCGACCAGATCACCCCGTCGAAGCCCGCCTTGGTGATCCCCGCCCCCAGCAGCCCGCCGATCAGGGCGTGCGACGATGAGGACGGAATGCCCGCCAGCCAGGTGATGACGTTCCACGAAATCGCCCCGCCCAGCGCCCCGAAGATCACCGCGTCGGAGATGATGTTGGCGTTGATGATCCCCTTGCCGACCGTGTTGGCCACGTGCAGCCCGAAGAACAGGAAGGCGATGAAGTTGAAGAACGCCGCCCAGACCACCGCCCAGCGCGGCGAGAGCACCCGCGTCGAGACGATGGTGGCGATCGAATTGGCCGCGTCGTGCAGGCCGTTCAGAAAGTCGAACGCCAGCGCCACGAAGATCAGGAAGACGAGCAGGTAGCTCGCGCCAGCGATGTCCATGGGGATCTAGAGGTGCTCGATCAGCACGCCGCTGATCCGGTTGGCCACGTCTTCGAAGCGGTCCACCACCTTCTCGAGGTGGTCGTAGATCTCGGCGCTGACGATATAGGCCATCGGGTCGGTCTTGCCGACTTCGCGGTAGAGCGCGGCGATCCCGGCATCGTAGAGCTGGTCCGACTGCTCCTCCAGCTTGGTCACCTGTTCGGTGATGCTGTTGAGCTTGGCGGCATTGTTCTTCATCGAGCGCAGCAACGGGATGGCCTGGCGCGTCAGGTCCGCCGTCGTCACGATCACCTCGCCCAGCCGCAGCATGTGGGGCTGGAACTCGCGCTGCTCGAACAGGGCCGTGACCTTGGCCGTCTTGTGCATCTGGTCGATGGCGTCGTCCATCGAAGTGGTCAGGTCGATGATGTCGGCCCGGTCGAAGGGGGTGATAAAGGTGCGCCGCACCAGCAGCATCACCTCGCGGGTGATGTCGTCGGCGTCGTTCTCATGCTTGGCGACCGCTGCGCAGTGCTCGGGGACGGACGGCCCGCCTTCCAGCAGCTTGTGCAGCGACTGGGCGCCAGCGCACAGGGTCGCCGCGTGGCGCTCGAACAGGTCGAAGAACCCGCCCTCCTTGGGCATCAGGGCCTGAAACCAGTTCACATTCGACCTCTATATCTGGTGTCTCGATCGGGCACGGCGACTGCATAGCGCGATCCGAACCCGGCGTCACCGAACTGTCACGGCAGCGTCGTGAAAGCTTCAGCGAACTGTCGTCCAAGTGTCATGCGCCCCGCGTAGAGCGAGCCTCAGGATCGCCCGTAGCGGAGGTGGCGCTTGTACCGGAAACTCATCGTTGGCTTGGCGGCCTGCCTGGCGCTTTCCGCCTGCGGCCAGAAGACCGAAGGCAAGGGGGGATCCACCGCCCCCGCCGGCGCGCAGATCTCGGGGGCGGGGGCCACGTTCCCGGCGCCGCTCTACGCCAAGTGGGCCGAGGTCCAGAAGGCCGATACGGGTGTGGCGCTGAACTACCAGGCCATCGGCTCGGGCGGCGGTATCAAGCAGATCAAGGCCAAGACGGTGGCCTTCGGGGCCAGCGACAAGCCGCTCAAGCCGGACGAACTCGCGGCCGAGGGCCTGGCCCAGTTCCCGACCGTGATCGGCGGCGTGGTCCCGATCGTGAACCTGCCCGGCCTGCAGCCGAGCCAGCTGAAGCTGACGGGACCGGTGCTGGCGGACATCTTCCTTGGCAAGGTCACGAAATGGAATGACCCGGCGATCATCGCGCTGAACGCCGGCGTGAAGCTGCCCAACCTGCCGATCACCGTGGTCCATCGCGCGGATGGGTCCGGCACCAGCTTCCTGTTCACCAGCTACCTGACCGCGGTCGCGCCCCAGTGGGCCAGCGTGGGCGCCAGCGACGCGGTGAAGTGGCCAACCGGCCAGGGCGGCAAGGGCAACGACGGCGTGTCGGGCTATGTGAAGCAGACCCCTGGCGCCATCGGCTACGTCGAATACGCCTTCGCCAAGCAGAACGGCCTGCCGCATGCCAGCCTGCAGAACGCCGCCGGCCAGTTCGTGGACCCGACCGCCGACGCCTTCGCGGCGGCGGCGAGCGGCGCGGACTGGTCGGCGACGCCGGGCTTCTACCTCCTGCTGATCAACCAGCCGGGCGCGGGCGCCTGGCCGATCACCGGCGCCACGTTCATCCTCATGCACAAGCAACAGGCCGACCCTGCGACGGGCAAGGCGGTGCTGGGCTTCTTCGATCGCGCCTACGCCACCGGTGACGCCGCGGCCAGCGAACTCGCCTACGTGCCGCTGCCGGCGACCCTCAAGGCCCAGGTGCGGGCGAGCTGGTCGGCGATCGTCGGGCCGGACGGGAAGCCGGTCTACGCCCCGGCTGCGCAATGACCGCCGCCGCCGACGTCCCTTCGCCCGCTGCGGCCTCGCCGCCGCGCTCGGCCTTCGGAGCCGCCTTCGACAAGGGCTTCGAGATCCTCTGCTTCGCGGCGGCCACGTTCCTGCTGGCGGCGCTGGGGGGGATCGTCGTCTCCCTCGCGATCGGCGGCTGGCCGGCCTTCCAGGCCTTCGGGCTGAACTTTTTCGTCAGCGCCGAGTGGGATCCCGTGCAGGAGATCTACGGAGCCGCCGGCGCCGTGACCGGCACCCTGGTCACCGCCGCCCTGGCCTTGTTGTTCGCTTTGCCGCTGTCCTTTGGGATCGCCATCTTCCTGGTCGAACTCTGCCCGCCGGTCCTGCGCCGACCGATTGGCACGGCGGTGGAGCTGCTCGCCGGCATTCCGTCCATCGTCTACGGGATGTGGGGCCTGTTCGTCTTTGCACCCTGGTTCGCGAAATACATCCAGATGCCGATCATGATGTCGGCCCAACCCGGCAGCCTCTGGGAGAAGATCACCGCGGGCGTTCCGAACGGCGCGGGCATCCTGTCGGCCTCGATCATCCTGGCGATCATGATCCTGCCGTTCATCGCGGCGACCCTGCGCGAACTGCTGCTCAGCATCCCGGCCCAGGTACGCGAGAGCGCCTACGGCCTGGGGTCCACCACCTTCGAGGTGGTCCGCAAGGTGAGCATTCCCTACGTCCGCACAGGCGCCATCGGGGCGGTGATGCTGGGCCTGGGCCGCGCGCTGGGCGAGACCATGGCGGTCACCTTCATCATCGGCAATTCCCACGGCTTCCCGACCTCGATCTTCGCCTCGGGCTCGACCATCGCGTCGACCATCGCCAACGAATTCGCCGAGGCCACCGAGCAGCTCCACTCGGCCTCGCTGATCGCGCTCGGGCTGGTGCTCTTCGTCATCACCTTCGCAGTCCTGGCCCTGGCCCGGCTGCTCATCGGACGGCAGGCGAACCTATGAGCACCGCAGGCGCACCGCGCCTCTCTCGCCGCATCGGCGAGGGGGCCTTCCTGACCTTCTGCTGGGTCGCCACCGGCATCGCCATCCTGGCGCTCGCGGCGATCCTCTGGTCGCTGCTGAGCCAGGGTATCGCCGGCCTCGACCTGGACATCTTCACCAAGTCGACGCCCGCTCCCGGCTCCGAAGGCGGTCTGCTGAACGCCATCCTGGGCTCGCTGATGATGTGCGTCGTGGCCATGGTCGGCGCCGTGTTCATCGGCGTGCTGGCCGGCACCTGGCTGTCGGAGTACGCCCGCGACAGCCACTATGGAAAGGTGGTCCGCTTCCTGAACGACGTGCTGCTGTCCGCGCCGTCGATCCTGGTCGGCCTCTTCGTCTATACGATCCTGGTCGCCCCTCTGAAGGGCTTCTCCGGCCTGGCCGGCTCGGTGGCCCTGGCGCTGCTCGCGGCGCCGGTGATCACGCGGACCACCGAAGACGTGCTGCGCCTGCAGCCCGTCGCATTGCGCGAAGCCAGCGTGGCGCTTGGCGCGCCGGTGTGGCGCACGATCCTGGCCGTGATCTGGAAGTCCGCTCAGGGCGGCATGCTCACCGGCGCGCTGCTGGCCTTCGCCCGTATCAGCGGCGAGACCGCGCCGCTGCTGTTCACGGCCCTCAACAACCAATTCCTCAGCCTCGACATGACCAAGCCCACCGCCAACCTGCCGGTGGTGATCTTCAACTTCGCCCTGTCCGCCTATGACGATTGGCGCCGCCTGGCCTGGGCCGGCGCGCTGCTGATCGCCGCCACCGTGCTGACGGTCACCGTCGTCGCCCGCATCCTCGCCCGGGAGCCCCGCCGCTCATGAACGCCCAACTGGAAAATCCGCCGGAGACGGCGATCCTCGAGCTGCCGCCCGAGGTCGTCAAGCTGGCGATCAAGGACCTGAGCTTCTTCTACGGCCAGAAGCAGGCGCTGTTCGACGTCAGCGTGTCGTTCGCGGCGAACGCCGTAACCGCCCTGATCGGCCCCTCGGGCTGCGGCAAGTCCACCCTGCTGCGGGTGCTGAACCGCATGTACAGCCTCTATCCCGGCCAGCGCGCGCAAGGCCAGGTGGTCCTGGACGGCGAGGACATGCTGTCGCCGCGGGTCGATGTCGCGACCCTGCGCGCCCGCGTCGGGATGGTGTTCCAGAAGCCGACCCCGTTCCCGATGTCGATCTTCGACAACGTGGCCTATGGCGTGAAGCTGTACGAAAAGCTCTCCAAGGCCGACATGGCCAACCGGGTGGAGGAAAGCCTGCGCCGCGCCGCCTTGTGGGACGAGGTGAAGGACAAGCTCAAGGAATCTGGCCTCAGCCTCTCCGGCGGCCAGCAGCAGCGCCTTTGCGTGGCCCGCGGCATTGCCGTGAAACCCGAGATCCTGCTGCTCGACGAACCCGCCTCGGCGCTGGACCCGATCTCGACGGCCCGGCTGGAAGAGACCATCGCCGAGCTGAAGCGCGACTACACCATCGTCATCGTCACCCACAACATGGGCCAGGCGGCGCGCCTCTCCGACCACACCGGGTTCATGTACCTGGGAAAGCTGGTCGAATTCGGCGAGACGGAACAACTCTTCACCAACCCGGTCACCAACCGGGCCCGCGACTACATCACCGGCCGGTTCGGCTAGGAGGCCCTCCGTGGACCATATCCTCAAGGCAGTTGACGACGACCTCGGCGCGCTGTCGTACGCAGCGGCGGCCATGGGCGACCTGGCAGTGGCCCAGGTGCGCGCCGCTATCGACGTCTTCGTGCGCCTTGATCTGCTAGGCGCCGAGAAGGTCGTGCGCGCCGACAACGCGGTCGATATCCAGGACGCCGAGATCGAGAAGAACGCCATCCGCTTCATCGCCCTGCGCCAGCCGATGGCCGATGACCTGCGCCGCCCGATCGCGGCCATGAAGATCGCCATGCAGCTTGAGCGCTGCGGCGACCTGGCCAAGAACATCGCCAAGCGCGTGCCGCGCCTGGAGGCGGCGCCGAGGGAGGCGCAGGCCGCGAGCATCGCCGAACTGGGCCGGATGGCGGCCGAGCGGCTGGCCGCGGTGATCAACGCCTATCGCAACGACGACGCCCAGGGCGCTTACAACGTCTGGCTCAAGGATACCGACATCGACGAGCGGCACGACGGCGTGGTCCGCGAGATCGTCGCCGCCATGGCCGCCGAGCCGGAGACCGTGGCCGACTCGATCCACCTGCTGTTCATCGCCAAGAACCTGGAGCGGATCGGCGACCACGCCACCAATATCGCCGAGCTTGTGCACTACCAGATCACCGGCGCCGATCTGGCCAACCGACCCAAGCTCTAAATTCCTACCTACGCGAGCTTTAGGTCGCGTCGAACTGGGCGGTCCAGCGCAGCCCGTCCGGCGCATAGTCCGTGGAGACCGAAGGCCGGGCGCCGCGGCTCAGGCCCTGCTTCAACAGGCGAGAGCCGAAGCCGCGCCGGGTGGGCGGACTGACCGGCGGCCCGCCGGTCTCGCGCCAGGCCAGTTCCACCCGCTGATCCGACACTCGGCGCCAGCGGATGTCCACCGCGCCTTGCGCCATGGACAGCGCGCCGTGCTTTGTCGCATTGGTGGCCAGTTCGTGCAGGCAAAGCGCAAGGTCGACGATCAGGCCCGACCGCAGCAGCATGTCCTCGCCCTGCATCGAAATGCGGTCGCTGCCGGCGCCGGCGAAGGGCTCCATCGCCTGGGCCACAAGCGTCTGCATGGTGACATCGCGCCAGGCGGTCTCGCTCAGGACATTGTGCGCGCGGCCGAGCGCCACGAGGCGGTCGACGAAGACGCCCTTGGACCTCGCGTCCCCCCCATTCGAGGTGAAGGTCTGCGCCGCCAGCGCCTGCACGATCGAAAGGGTGTTCTTGACCCGATGCTGCAGCTCCAGGACCAGCAGACGCTCTTGTTGGCGAGCTTCCTCGACGGCGCGGAAGGCGGTGGTCACCAGATGCGAAAGCCAGACGATCAGACCGCCGGAGACCAGGAAGGCTACCATGCCGGTCCAGGTCGGCGACGGCAGTGGCCAGCGCGTCCAGGGCTCCACGAAGAAGACGGCGCCGGCCACCATCGACGTCAGCAGGGTAACCACCCCGGAGCGTAGGCCGCCCAGCAGTGTCGCGAGCAGCAGAATGGGGAAGAACGTTACGTAGGGGATCCCGGCGGGGATCCAGAAGCCGATCAGAAACCGGACCAGGCTGGCGCCGCCGACGCATGCGAAGGCGACGGCCAACTGCGGCGCGAGCCGCGTGTGCTGCGCCGCGATGATGCGCCTGATCAGGTCGTCCAAGGTCGGGCTGCTCTCCAAGGGCCGATCTTCACACACGCCAAAGTCGAGGTACAAGGCGCGGTCGCGCGACGCGACGCCGCGCTGACGAGCCTGTCCCGTTCAGCTAAGATGACCCGGCTGCGGCGGGCTACGACGTCCCATCGGCGCGCCGGTGACCGGCCCCATTCCGGACGATGGGTCAAAGCGTTATCGCAAGAGCGCTTTCCCGCCGCGGCAGCCTGTCTCGCGCGACTACTGCTGCTGTTGCTGCATTTGGTGCAGGCGCTGCTGGTGCTGGTAGGCGGCGTTGCCGCTGGCGCGGCGGCCGGCCGGGACGGTGCGGGCGGGGGCGCCTGACACCCGCAGAAATTCGGGGTCGGCGAGCGCCGCACGCGCCTTGCGCACCGAGACCCCGACGGCCAACTGGCTGTCGGCCTCACCCTTGTAGACGCCACGCGAGGGCGGCACGTCCGAGTAGTCGCGGCCGATGGCGCAGGCCACGTGGCGCTCGGTGGCTTCGGTATTGTTGGTCGGATCGAAGCCGACCCAGCGCAGGCTGGGCAGGAAGACCTCGACCCAGGCATGCGTGGCGTCGGGGTCGGAGCGGTCGCCGTGCTTGCGGTCGGTGAACAGATAGCCGGACACATAGCGCGCCGGGACGCCCCAGAGCCGGCAGATCGTGATCATCACGTGGGCGAAGTCCTGGCAGACGCCCTTGCGCGCCTCCAACACGTCGTCGATCGGCGAGTCCGCACGGGTGACGCCGGCCTCGTAGCCGAACGAGGCATAGATCGACTTGCTCAGTTCCCGGACCGCGGTCAGCGGGTCGTGGGTCCGCAGGTCGTCGATATGGTGCTCCGCCATAAAGGCGCGCAGGGCCTCGCTTTCGCGGGCAAAGCCGTGAGGATGCAGGAAGTCGAAGCTTTCGCCGCGCAGGAACTCCGAGCGCAGCCGATCCCACTCGCCGCGGTCCAACTGGTCGGGCAGCGGCGGGCTGGGCTGGGTCTCCACGGCCGAGCGGGCGGTGATGGTCAGCTTGTCATGCGGCTGCGGCACGTCGAAGTGATAGACGGCGTTGCCGAAACTGTCCGGGTACGAGAACACCTGCGCGGCGGGATCCAGGTCCAGGTCGAAGCTCACCAGCCGCTGGCGGGCGCTCTTTTGCGGCTGCATCCACACCTCCATCACGCTTTCGCGGACCTGGAGGGCGTAGCGGTATTGGGTGATGTGACGGATCTCGAGCAGCACGGGTTCAGATCCTTACGCCGGGAGCCGGTCTTCGAGGGGGTAGGCGACGAAGGTGTCGTAGAGATTGCGGTGGATGGCGGCGCACTCGTCCAGCACGGTCTTCAGGAAGGCGCTTGGCCCCAGGGCTTCGATTTCCGCCATGTCGGCATACTGCATCCGCGCCCGCAGGCGTCCGGCGAGACGGTCGGGGCCGACGCTGCCGGCCAGGCCGGCGTGGCGGATGATCGCTGAGAGATGTTGCTCGATCTCCTGGGTGCAGAACCGGATCGAGCGCGGGAAGTCCTCATCCAGCATCAGGAACTGCAGGATCAGCCGCGGCTGCATGTCGGCGGTGTGGGCGCGCAGGTAGGGTTCGAGCGCGCAACCCATGCGCAGGACGCTGGTGAGCGCGAAGTGGTCGCCGACCGGCCGCCGCTCGCGACCCTCGCCGAACACCACCTCGAGCAGGGAGCCGATCAGCTGCGCCCGCTCAAGGTAGACGCCCAGCAGCAGGAAGCTCCAGCCCTCGCCATGGCTCATGGTGGCGT
Organism: Phenylobacterium sp.; assembly: GCA_036383735.1. Lineage (GTDB taxonomy): Bacteria > Pseudomonadota > Alphaproteobacteria > Caulobacterales > Caulobacteraceae > Phenylobacterium. The sequence goes on from DASVNS010000449.1 coordinate 18,549, forward strand.
CGCCGGCCCCCTTGAACAGGTGCAGGTCGGCGATGGTGTCGTGCAGGAAGAGCTGCGAGCCGTCCTCGAACGAGCGGCGCGCGTCGGGATCGCTCATCCGAAGGTAGATGAGGTTCAGCCGCTCCCAGGTCTCGGTGGTGATCTGGTCGCGCACCTGCCGGGCATTCTCGCGGGCGCGGGCGATGGACGAGTAGATCGAGCCGTTGTCGCCCCGGTCGAGCGCCAGCGACAAGGCCGCGTCATAGGGGCTCTTCGACTTGGCGACGTCGGGATCGCCGACCGCTGCGAGAGCGATCCGCGACACCTGGGCGGCCGCTTCGGACCGGTCCAGCGTGGCGTTCAGCATGACGTCGGAGAGGCGGCACATGTGCTCCGCCCGCTCCACGTACCGGCCGATCCAGTAGAGGCTGTCGGCGACCCGGGCGAGCATCATGGCGTCACACTCCGCGCACTCTTTACCCCCCCCGCGAAGCGGCGGGAGGGGGATCGCGCCCCGCAGAGGGCGTGGTGGAGGGGGCGGGCCGCGCCCGCCGAGCTCGATGCAGTCCGGCGGCTCCGCCGAGCCGCCGGCTTGCCCCCGCCACC